>JAEEUY010000109.1 GCA_016290715.1 Bacteroidales bacterium | reverse complement strand
TTTTTCTGCCGGAAATTAGTCGCAAGGCAAAGCTGCTTCTGGGGGTGATTTTGGGTATTCTTTTAGTGGGATTCTATCTCTCATTCAGTCGTGCGGCATGGCTGAGTTTGGTGGGAGCCATGGGTATTTGGGTGGTAGTGAAGTTGCGGATAAAATTCACATGGTTTATCTCCATTTTGGCCATCTTCATCGCTATTTTTATGGCTTTTTCAACAGAAATCCTATACACCATGTCGCGCAATAGTCAGGATTCTTCGGGTAATTTTGTGGAACATTTGCAGTCCATTTCCAACATCAGCACCGATGCTTCTAATGTGGAAAGGTTAAACCGTTGGAATTCCGCATTCGGCATGATTGAAGAGCGTCCCATTCTTGGTTGGGGGCCGGGCACTTACCAGTTTGTGTATGCTCCTTTTCAAAATTCGCAATATCACACCATCATTACGACCAATTTGGGCGACGGAGGCAATGCCCATAGCGAGTATATCGGCCCTTGTGCGGAAACGGGCTTCGTGGGCTTGGCCACCGTGCTGGCATTGGTGATCACCTCATTGTATTATGGATTAATGACTTATAGACTTAGCCGAAATCGTACGGTTCGGATTCTGAGCCTTTCGGCCACCCTTGCACTCATCACCTATTTTATCCATGGCACGATGAATAATTTTCTGGATACGGATAAGCTTTCCCTGCCGTTTTGGGGGTTGTTTGCCCTCATTACGGTGTTGAACGTGATGTATGTCCAGAAAGACCGCGAGTGGAACTACCTCACTTGACCAGTGAAAAACATTAGTTGAAACCGCCTTCCCTTCCTCTTTTCATCCCTTCCTCTCTTAATCTTTTACTCTCTTCATCTCTTAATCTTTTCCTCGCACATTCCGCAAATATTTTTTCCCTTTCCCCTCTCATTTTCCAATTTATTTGCTATTTTTTCTCCGTTGTTCGTTCCGAAGCTGGACGGGCGCTTATATCTTAACGTTTCAACAGCCAATCGGTAACCGGCACACAGCGCACGATATATTCACTCACCTGAATATCACGCTGCTCGCCTTGCATCATAACGAGTGTGAGATTTTTGCACCGCGTAGCGGCGGCACCTTTCAGAAGACCACCGATTTCGCGGTTGTAGAGTTTTTTCGACGGGTTGCTAAAATCGTATGTTACTTGCACTAATTCAGTAACATGCCCGTGATCCACAACGGCGAAGTCCACTTCATAACTGCGGTTCTCTCGCAGATAAAACAGCTCTTGCGTAGCGTATTCCATACGACGGAGTAGCTCCACGCACACCACATTCTCCAGACGCCATCCCCAACTGTCGGTTTGGAGAACATCGGAGTGGTCGGTAACGAATGCCGTATCAATGGCATAAACCTTACGATAGTTCTGTCGCTCGATGCTCTTGAAAGAATAGCGCGGAACCAAACGCACAAGGTAGGATTTTTCGATATAGTTGACGTAATTCTTAGCCGTGTGAATCGATTTCAATCGGTAGATTTCTTGAATATCCTGATAATTCACCTCCTGACAAAAATGGTCGAGGAGTCCATCGGCGATTTGCTGCAAAGTCTTCTTGTAATGAATCTTATACCTCTTGCAGATATCTTTGTTGATGATGGCGTCAAGCAAGGAGCGGACATATTTGCTTTGATTTTTCATGTTGAAGGTTTCGGGCAGACCTCCTGACATCAGATAGTTGTCGAGCGTATGTTGTCGCAAGCCCTCCGCTTTGGTAGTCAACCCTTGGGTGTCAACACTTTTCGCCACACAATAGTCTTCGAATGAGAAAGGGAAGAGACGAATTTCGTTGTAACGTCCGGTAATATGCGTACTCAAGTCATCACTCAGCAGGTTGGCATTACTTCCCGTCAGAATCAGATGTAACTTCTGCCGTAACAGTCGGTTGACAAGCAACGGCCATTGGTCAATATTCTGAACCTCATCAAGGAAGAGGTAGTCAAAGTCTCCATAGATCCGATAAAGGTTCTCCATCAGGAGATTCATCTCGGTAGCTTTCAGGGAAGCCAACACGGCGTCATCGAAGTTGGCGTAAGCAAATGACACGCCACTCTCTTTAAGTACCTTCTGGCATAAGGTTGACTTTCCGCAACGCCGAACACCGATAACAATTTGTGCCACAGGACTGTCTAACTCCAATTGCGACTCTTCCCTACGGGTAACAAACTGACTGAAATCGGTGCTTTCCAGTTCCTCCCGTTGGTCGCGCAACACTCTTTCCAATTCATTCATATCCACAATATTTTAATTCGCTGCAAAAATACAAATTTTCAATAAATTACAATTATAAATTGCACTAATATGTAATTTTTAATTCACTAAATTGCACTAAACAGTAAAAAATTATTAATTTAAATTGCACTAAACGGAAGACCTTGACTCAATTATTCATCCCTTCCTCTCTTAATCTTTTACTCTCTTCATCTCTTAATCTTTTCCTCGCACATTCCGCAAATATTTTTTTATAACTTTGCAGGTTGAATCTATAGCCTAAAAGGGATAATTTAGAATTTTTATTGTTTTTCATTGTCAAATAACTAAAGATGAATCAGCAAGAATACCTTTACAATCTGGGGTTAGACCTATATTACGGCAGAAATGGTGAGATGAGAAATGTCAGCAAGGCTGCTAAAACCTTCCTCGAAGCGGCTGAATTGGGCCATCCGTATGCTACGGCGTACTATGCTCACATGTTATATTGTAATGAGACTGAGTCAGAAGATGAATGGTATGTTTGGGAACAAAAAGCGGCTGAAATGGGTTGCAAATACGCAGAGGCATTGATTCTGGAACGAGAGGTAGCATCACCATTCGACTATGAAGATTTTTTGTCTG
>JAEEUY010000108.1 GCA_016290715.1 Bacteroidales bacterium | reverse complement strand
CACTCACCCAGTTGACAGGTTCAATATGAAGCATCAGGGTGTAGAGGCTATCGCAATCATCACTAATCGATACCTGTCGCACATATTGCATATCGCCACTCATTTGGGTTTGGGATATGGGAATCTCAAATACGTTCTGAAGGTACGGTGCCCCTTGGTAAATTGTATCATAAATCATGGTTGTGATTACACATTTTTCACCCCGGATACAAACATTATCAAAATACACATTTCCTGATTGATGGGTAGCACCATCTACAGAAATACGCAAATAAATCATGTCCTGCTCATTCAGTTCCTCTATGCCACTTAGATCGATATTTTGGAACTCAAAATTCTGTATAGAAATGTTGTCCGTCATATCAATCGTATCCCCTATGACATAAAAGTTTTCCCCGTTATTGCTCCATTCGATCAGATAACGGTAGAATCCTGTTGCCGTTACACGCAACGCATACGTCAGACACAGGTTTTTGTAATATTGGGTTGGGCAAGTGATGGTAAAAGCCTTTCCATTCGCCGACATATTTTTAATCACAAAAGCTTGTCCCGCATTTTGAATCTGTCGCGGGTCGCCAATCATCGTACCAGTATAGTTATCCAATTCGCTATTTTCAAAATAGGATGAGGCATGGGTGCCATTGAAATAGAGCGTAGCGTAAGCTGATTCTGTTCCAATATTGGCGGTTTCATTTTTTTGGTAATAGAGAGTGGCATCGGTAATAGCATCGAAAGTCCACCCTGCCACAATCGTTTGATTGGCAGCATATCCATAGGCAAATGGAATAACCGTCCGTTCCATGAAATAGCCTTGTTGTGATTGCAGATTATTGCTAATCTCGCAATAATAATTCAATCCGCTCACCAAACGGTTGGCGAACCACAGTGTAACTTTATGGGTTCCCTCCACCTGCACCGAATCAATAACGATGCCGCGACTCACATAATAGTTGGCAGGATTGGACAAGGAGGCCACCACCATACTGCTGTCAAAAACGATACTCAACGACTGTGCATCCAGAATGGTAAACTCCGTAACCGTAGGGCGCACTATGTTAACCCATTCGGTGGTAAATGTTTGGGAAGCCGAATCATTTCCCCAAATCAATTCAACCAGTTCGGGATGGTCGATAAAGGGATTGCGGTTATGTTGTATGCCATAAATAGCATTGTTTCGGGCGATCTCTTTTTCGCTCACCGGATCCAAAGCATGCCAACGTTGCAACATTTCCTGTGCCCACGGGCGCAGTTGTGAGCGAAGCGTCATATCTTGCGTGGAACTAAAACCAACAGAATCAAACAGATAACGTGTTTCCATATAAAAAAACGAACGTGCGATATCCCCTTTATACTCATCAATAGGTTCATACACCATACAATTCGGAACTTCGTAAACAGCCGAAATATAACTATTTATCCCCATTTTTGAGCCATTCAAGAAGGTGCGGGTCGGCTCTTGCACTTCACCATAAGGATTATTGTTGCGGCGGGCGTTAATCCATCCATCCACGGGATAAATATGGTGCAAGTCGGAGAAGGGTGCATCGGTGCGATAGCCAAACCAACTCTGACAAAAGGTGTGTTCTCGCTGATAAACCGACAGTGTATCAATACATTCCCCTTGAACCCCGGCAGGAGTGGTCCCATATTTATCTGGCGGGAACATACAAAGTGAATAGATGTCGCACAATTTGGTGGGATCCTCCGGATGCGGGTCCGTTAAGATAAAATAATCCCACAAATCATCATACCCAATCACATTATGATCATCAATAATTTGAGAAAGGGCCACTTGCAATTCATGCCCACTTTTTCCAACAGCCAGATTATAATAGCCAGCGGGGGCCTGCGCCTGCAAACACGGCCTGCCCCATCCCAGCATGAAGACAAGCACACATAGCCATTCACCAATTCTTCTCTTCATAAATTCACTTTTATGTTATTATTCTGCAATAATAATGCTATAAAATCATGATAAAATCTTTCACTTGCAAAAATACAATTTTTAATGACTGAAATAACATTTTTTCTATTTTTCTTTCTCCTATTTCATCTGATTTCAAAGACATTTTTATATTTTTTTACTGCTGTCCGCTAAAAGTTTTGTATTTCAAACAATTTACTGTTATTGTGATATTTACAAGTAAATTGTAAAATGTGGGCTTGGTATAGGTGGCTTCGGCAAGCTCAGCCACCTATTTTCATTTATTCTTCTTTTCCTTTTGTCTTGCCACAATAGAAAAGAAGCAAAAGGGAAAGTCCATAAGTTTAGCGGAAGGTAATGATTATTTTCAAAAAAATAGGTGTATTTTTGCGCCACAATATCAGAATATGAAAAAAATTGCTTTTTTACTAATATTTCTTCTTCTTTTGGCTGATGCCAATAGTTATGCGCAAAAGCAAAAGGGAAAAGCTGCAAAAGAGACAACGGTTTCACCTGAGACCCGTGCCCAATCCGTTTTGTTTGCCAATGCTTTAAAAGACTACTATGCGGAAAACTACCGTGGGGCGGAAAAGCAATTGTTAGACGTGATCAGTGCCAACCCCAAACATGCCTCTTCTTTCTATATGCTTGGAAAAGTCAAAAAAGAGAGTCGGGACTTTGCGGCAGCCGAGCACTATTTCCTCCAAGCGACGGCTCTCGACAAAGAGAACATCTGGTATCTGGTTGCTTTAGCCGAATTGTACGATTTGCAAGGGAACGTTGAAAAATCGGCCCCTCTCTGGGCTAAGATATGCAAAATGGATCCCCGTAATGAGTACTATCTATACTACTATTCCAACGCCCTATTTTCCCAACAACGCTACAAGGAAGTCATCAAAGTTTATGACCAGTTGGAAAATGTCATCGGCACCAACCCCGAACTTACACAAGCCAAGGTACAACTATGGCTGCAACTTGATGATGTGAAAAGTGCAGCGGGCGAATATGACAAACTCATCAAGAAGGACCCCTATAATCCCGAATACTATATCCAGATAGCCAATTTATATGTCAACAACAATTTGCCCGAATTGGCTGTCCCCTACTTTGAGAAATTCGGGAAAATAAATCCAGACAACGCTGAGATACAATTTGTTATGGGCAATTACTACGAAACAAAAGGAGATAAAGCGGCGGCCTTTAAGGCTTGGAAGGTGGCTTTTTCCAGTGAAGAGATTCCCATTGAGCGCAAATTGCCCATTTTACGCCAATATCTAACCAAGTTGGGCACGCAACCCGCCACCGAAGAGCAGTACACTTTATGTAAGGCGCTCACAGAGGCCCATCCCAATGCATTAGAAGGATGGGCAGCCTTGGCTTCCCTCTACTTAAGCGAAAGGAAATATGGCGAAGCCGCTGCCAACTTTGAAAAAGCGCTTCAAATAGATGAGGCGCAATTCGCCATTTGGGAAGATTATCTTTACTGTCTGGCGCAAACCGAATCATACGAAAAAATCATCCAATTGGAGAATGACTTAAATGAACTTTTTCCCAGCAGTTCAATGATTGACTTTACTTTAGGAAGTGCCTACTACAACAAACAAGATTATGAAAAGGCGCTCTCCTATTTTCAGCATGCCCTCACAGTAACCTACGACAAGAAAGAGATTGCCCATATCAACAACATGATAGGGAATGTATATAGCAAAATGGGGGATGAGGCGAAAGCACAAGAGTACTTCCGGAAAAGCAATTAAGACTGAGAAAATTATAGCATGATGGGCAATGAACCTGCTTACAGTTTCATTTTCTTGTCGATTTCATCAATATCCGCTCTCACGTTTTTATCTGTATCATAAAGATTGGCCACGACACGGCAAGCGTACAAAACGGTGGCATGGTCTTTATTTCCGCAGTTCTGTCCGATGGTACTCAACGGCAGTTTGGTGTATTTTTTGGCAAAATACATGCATATCTGACGCGGTTGTGCCACCTCTCTACGGCGGGTGGTGGTATTGATGGTTTCAACCGGGATATTGTAATAATCGGAAACCGTTTTCTGAATATACTCAATAGAAATTTCCTTGGCCGTACTCTTCACATATTTGTCGATCATCTCTTTAGCCAAATCGATGGTGATAGCACGGTGGTTGATTGTTGACTGTGCGAGGATTGCCAACATGGCGCCTTCCAACTCACGCACGTTGGCGGTAACACGAAGTGCCAGGTACTCAACCACTTCTTTCGGGAATTCCACCCCATTGTTTTCCAATTTTTTATTCAAGATGGCGATACGTGTTTCCAAGTCGGGAGGCGTAAGTTCCGCGACCAGACTCCATTTAAAACGCGCCAGGATTCTTGCTTCAAATCCAGTGATTTCAGCGGGAGATTTATCTGCCGTAATGATAATCTGCTTTTTACGCTGTTGCAAATGATTAAAAATATGGAAGAATGCCTCTTGCGTTTTTTCCTTGCTCCCTGACAAAAATTGGATATCGTCAATAATCAGCACATCCACATTCTGGTAAAAGAAAATGAAATCATTTCTGTTTCCATTGCGGGCTGCCTCTGAAAATTGTTGGTAAAACATGTCGGAATTAACAT
>JAEEUY010000107.1 GCA_016290715.1 Bacteroidales bacterium | reverse complement strand
TATTATTACCAATCGCTATTGCAAATTGGTGATTTTAGTGAAGCAGAAAAATTAGTTAAAAAACAGCAGAAAAAATATCCACAAACACAACGTTATAAAATAGATTTGGGGTTTGTGTATGAAAGTGCCGGCGACAATGCCAAGGCTACAAAAGTATATGTGGATGCCATCAAGGATGTGCCGGCTCAAAAAAATGTGGTTAAGGAATTGTATAACGCTTTTTCCATCAGAAAGCAATACGACTATTGTATCGCTACCTTGGAAAAGGGGAGAAAGCTCTTGAACGACCCCTTGGAGTTCATCGATGAAATGACGGGCGTTTATCAGTTGATGAACCGTCCGGATAAGGTTTTGGAAGAATCTCTGAAATTGGTTGAAAACAAAAGTCAGGGGGAAATCCCTCGTATCCAGAAAATCATACAGAATCTGCTAACAGAGGACGAAAACGGTCAGCGATTGATGATTGTGCAAACCGGCTTGCAGCGCAAAGTGCAGGAGGAACAGGATAACCCGTGCTATGCTGTTTTGTTGCAGTGGGTGTATCAACTGAAAAAAGATTATGAATCGGCACTCCCGTTAGCAAAATCGTTGGATAGGAAACTGAAAGAGGATGGGGAACGAGTGTATCATTTTGCAGAAGAAGCAGCTAACAATAGAGCCTATTCCGTGGCTGTGGATGCCTTGAATTATCTGTTGAATAAGGGAGAAAGCGGAAGCTATTATACCGATTCGCAATTTCTGCTATTGGACATTAAGTACCGGGAGTTGATATCGGTAACCCCCGTGAACAAAGAGGAGGCGTTGGCTTTGGAAGGAGAGTTTAAACGTGTTCTCCAAGAGTACGGCATTCATGAAAGCACTTCCGAATGGGTGCGCAAATATGCCCATTTATTGGCGTTTTACGTGGATAAATCTGACGAAGCCGTTGAATTATTGGAAAATGCAATAGCCAATACTTCCAGAGATCCTCAAGTAAAAGGACAGTTTAAAGTGGATTTGGCTGATATACAGTTATATAAGGGTGATGTGTGGGAGGCCACACTGCTCTATTCTCAAGTTGAGAAAGATTTGCCCAATGATTTAATCGGCCAAAATGCAAAATACAAAAATGCAAAATTGTCGTTCTATATTGGCGAATTTGAGTGGGCAAAGAGTCAGTTGGATGTCCTGCGTGCCGCCACCTCCAAATTAATTGCCAATGATGCTATGTATTTCTCTTTGTTAATCACCGATAATGAAGAAGAAAATGAAGATGAGGAAGTGGCTGACGACGATGATTTTGGAGGATTATTCGCTTCAACCTCCAATACTAACCAGCCTTTGCGCTACTATGCGAAAGCCGACTTCTTGATTTTCCAAAACAAAGACGAAGAAGCCCTGCAGATGCTTGACTCTGTTTTGCAAGTTGCTCCAGCCGGCAAATTGGCAGATGATGTCTATTTTCAAAAAGCAAAAATTCTCATCAAGAAAAAAGATTATCTCGGTGCTGAACAGCTGTTGCAGAAGATATTAACCGCTTATCCCTACGAATTATTGGCCGATGACGCTACCTATCAGTTGGCAGAGTTGTATGAGTATTATCTTAAAGATATCAGTAGGGCTATGGAATATTATCAAAAATTGCTGAAAAATTATCCGGATAGTTTATATACGGTGGATGCCCGTAAACACTACAGGGAATTGCGGGGTGATTCTGCCAAATAGTGTTGTATGAAAAAGCAGGTCAATGAATTGGAGTTTGGAAATATTGGCAAGCTGCTGTTTGCATACGCAATGCCTGCCATTATTGCCACTACGGCCAGCTCTCTGTATAATGTGATAGACCGTATTTTCATCGGACAAGGCGTTGGCCCTTTGGCTATTGCCGGTTTGGCCATCACTTTTCCTATTATGAATCTTTCTACTGCCTTCGGCACGTTGGTCGGGGCGGGAGCATCTTCCATGGTTTCTATACGTATGGGGGAACATCGCACCGAAGAAGCCATCCGTTTCCTTTGCCATGCGTTGATACTCAATATTTTAGTCGGAGCTTGTTTCGCACTAACGGTACTCACTTTTTTAGACCCCATTTTATATGCTTTTGGAGCCAGTCAGGAAACCATTCCTTACGCCCGTGAATTTATGCAGATCATCCTTTTGGGAAACATTAACACCCATATTCTTTTCGGATTGAATAGCATCATGCGCTCATCGGGCTATCCTGTGAAAGCGATGGTGAGCGTGTTGCTGACAGTAGTGTGCAATGTGATTTTAGCCCCGATTTTTCTGTTTGTGCTGCATTGGGGAATCCGCGGGGCCGCCTTCGCCACCGTCATCTCCCAAACCATCGGTATGATCTGGGTGTTAGCCCACTTTTGTAGTCGTAAATCGCAGGTGCACTTTGAACGCGGGCAGTTTCATTTGAAAAAGAACATCATAAAAGATATATTCTCCATCGGGTTGTCTCCGTTTAGTATTCACGTATGCTCTTGCTTGGTGGCGATATTAATGAATCAGCAGCTGGCACGTTTTGGAGGGGATATGTCCATTGCCGCTTTCGGTATTATTAATAGTGTGTTGGCGTTGATAACCATGATTATTCTGGGACTGGCACAAGGGATGCAGCCGATTGTGGGTTATAATTATGGAGCGAAAAGTCGTGAAAGAGTCTTTCAAACATTGCGGCTCACAATCAATGTGGCCACAATGATATGTATCATCGGATTCGTTCTGGTGATGGCGTTTCCCCATTATATTGCCCGTGCTTTCTCTACCGATGTGTCGTTGAATATGCTTACTGCATCTGCCATGCGTAAATGTGCAATCATGCTGCCTTTGGTTGGTATGCAGATGGTTTGTTCTTTCTTTTTCCAGTCTATTGGAATGGCAAAAACTTCCATTTTTCTCTCCCTCTCCCGACAAATCATTTTATTGATTCCGTTTATCCTTATTTTGCCCATTTTTTTTGATTTGAATGGAATATGGTACGCTTTGCCTTGTGCCGATTTCTGTTCAACATTGGTAACGGTTGCCGTATTGAGATATAAGAAAAACTATATTTTAATGTAAAAACGGAATTGCTCCCTTAGTTTTGAGGATGATTTTCTACAAAATCAAAATTTCATCACAGTCTTGACGTTTTCCTTTTTAATGCAATTCTGACATTTTGTCATATATTTTTCGTTCTATACCAGATTTTTACATTTTGTCAGTTGTTTTTAAATGGAATGTAATTTGTTGTTTATTAATGAATTATTAATTCTTTTTACAATTTTATGTTTTTGGCACGATGATTGAGGAATAGTAAAGCGTTTTTATAAAAAAGTAAACAAGAAAAAAATAAATAATAATTAAATTTTAGAAAAATGGGAAAAATTATTGGAATTGACTTAGGTACAACAAATTCATGTGTAGCAGTAATGGAAGGCAGCGAACCGGTTGTTATTCCTAATACTGAAGGCAGAAGAACGACCCCTTCTATTGTTGCTTTTGTAGGGAACAACGAACGTAAAGTGGGAGATCCTGCTAAGCGTCAAGCTATTACCAATCCTACCAAAACAATTTACTCCATCAAGAGATTCATGGGGGAAACGTTTGACAGAGTAACGGGGGAAGTGAACAGTGTTCCTTACAAAGTGGAAAAATCATCAAACAATTTGCCAAAAATCATGATTGATGATCGTGGTTACACTCCACAAGAAATCTCTGCCATGATTCTTCAAAAAATGAAAAAAACAGCGGAAGATTATCTGGGAACCTCTGTAACGGAAGCAGTGATTACTGTTCCTGCCTATTTCAGCGATTCACAGCGTCAGGCGACGAAGGAAGCAGGTGAAATCGCCGGTTTGAACGTGAAACGTATTATCAATGAGCCTACTGCCGCTGCATTGGCATACGGTTTGGATAAGAAAAAATCAGATTCACGTGTGGCTGTTTTTGATTTGGGTGGTGGTACATTTGATATCTCTATCCTTGAATTAGGCGACGGCGTTTTTGAAGTTAAATCTACCAATGGGGATACCCACCTCGGTGGTGATGATTTCGACAAGGCTATCATCGACTGGTTGGCAGGCGAATTCATGAAAGATTATAATGTGGATTTGAGAAAAGATGCCATGGCATTGCAACGTTTGAAAGAGGCTGCAGAAAAAGCGAAAATAGAATTGTCAAGTTCCACCTCTACGGAAATCAATCTGCCTTACATCATGCCTATTGACGGTGTTCCACAACACTTGGTAAGAACCTTGACACGTGCCCAATTTGAGCAACTGACCGACAAATTGATCCAAGCCACTTTGGAACCTTGCCGTAAAGCATTGGCAGATGCCGGTTTGACAACTTCCGACATTGATGAAATTATTCTTGTGGGTGGTTCAACGCGTATTCCTGCTATTCAACAGATTGTTGAGAAATTCTTTGGCAAGACTCCTTCTAAAGGAGTAAATCCAGACGAAGTGGTAGCTATGGGGGCAGCCATTCAAGGCGGTGTGCTTACAGGCGAAATCAACGATGTGGTATTGTTGGATGTAACTCCGCTTTCTTTAGGTATTGAAACATTGGGTGGGGTAATGACCAAGCTGATTGAAGCCAATACAACGATTCCTACACGTAAAACCGAAACATTCTCAACGGCATCGGATAACCAACCTGCAGTTACCATTAACGTATTGCAAGGAGAAAGACCAATGGCACGCGACAATAAAAAAGTTGGGGAGTTCAACTTGGACGGCATTATGCCTGCACCACGTGGAGTTCCGCAAATTGAAGTTACTTTCGATATTGACTCCAATGGTATTTTGAAAGTGTCTGCGGTTGACAAAGCCACCAATAAAGAGCAACACATCACCATTACAGCCAACTCCGGACTATCCGAAGCAGAAATCAAGAGAATGAAAGCGGAAGCGGAAGCCAATGCCGATGCGGATAAGAAAGCCAAAGAGGAAATCGACAAGCTGAATCAGGCTGATTCCATGGTTTTCAACACGGAAAAACAATTGAAAGAGATCGGTGACAAACTTCCTGCAGATAAGAAAACCGCTATTGAAGAAGCAGCCAAACGGTTGAAAGAAGCACACGATCAAAAAGATTTCGCTAAAATTGACACCTGCTTGAATGACTTGACCAATGCATGGCAAGCCGCTTCGCAAGACATGTACCAACAAGCGGGACAACAAGGCGCAAATTCAGGTGCAGGTGCACAAAGCGCCGGCGGCAATGCAGGGGCATCCAACAATGCCAAAGGACAAGATGACGTAACCGATGTGGATTTTGAGGAGGTGAAGTAAAACACCGATTTTCCTATACGAACCAAAAAGGGCTGGCCAGCGGCCAGCCCTTTTTGGTTACGCCCCCCTGGGGGAATAGACAACTGGAAATCAAGCAAAAGCGTGGTATATTGCGAATAGGTATGCCACGCTTTCTCATTTTCTGAATATCGGGAATACGGGTATGACGGGTGCAAACAATCGGCTGTTTTTTGTACCATATTTGTACCGCAATATTAATGACCCCAAAGTGAAATATTACGACTATAACAAACTAACAATCACCTTATGGGGAAAAGCAAATTGCAAATACCGAAAGTCTGCCATTATTGTGGC
>JAEEUY010000106.1 GCA_016290715.1 Bacteroidales bacterium | reverse complement strand
GTAGTTGTGATAGAGTGCAAAGATACAAAACTTTTGAAAGCAATTCACAACACCAACTACCTAACTACCAACAACGTATTTGTTGTGATTGAGTGCAAAGATACAAAACTTTTGAAAGCAATTCACAACACCAACTACCTAACTACCAACAACGTATTTGTTGTGATTGAGTGCAAAGATACAAAACTTTTATAGAAGATTGGCGGCGCCTCAGCAAATCGAGCGAGCTCGTTTGCTTTCGGCTTGCTCAATCTTTGAAAGCAATTCACAACAAGGGGCAGGACTCTGAATCCACGACATTTCCGATAGTAAAGCTGAGAAGTCATAAAACTTCCCGAAAGGACAAAGTTGGTTCTTGGTGCCATCGGGTCAACGTTTAGCGGTTCTTCGGTGGGCAGTCTGGGGTGTGGAGCTGCGTATGCAGCACCCCATGCCGCCGCCAAAATATGGCCTTGATGAAAAAAACGTTAAAAAAAATGATGGAATAAAGCGTTAAGAAGTTTACGCCGTTCATCTCTCTCGCTATGGAAGGTCAATATCTTGCAAAAACGGACTATTGTACTGATCGTTGGGGTTGGTGCCTAAAACATCTTGTGGAATCTCCACACCAAGTTGCTGGAAATGCTGTTGCCAATAAAGAGGAAACGACCCGTCGGAAGATTTGAAATTCATGGGTTTTGCACGAAAGATCGTTGTGCCCTGTTCGTTGTAAAAACAGTTGTAAACCAACTCACTGCAATACATTCTCCCATTGTTTGGGAGAAAATACTCATCGTAGGGGAGTCCAAGATATTCATTTAGTTTATCCATCAACCGCAACGTGTCGAATGGCAAGGTGGATCGGCGGCAAGTTATGTATTTCGATAGATGAGTGGTGGTTATGGAAAAATCTTGATACAAAGCCTTTTTCCATTGTCTGTACTCGGTTTTAATGACTCCTTTTTTGGGTAGCGCTTCATAAACCATGCAGCAATTATTTTCACGCACCACAATGGCTACGTGGGTATAGTGTCCGGTGGATTGTTCAATGGCACTTCCCATTCCCGTTGTATCTGATATGAAAAGCAAATCGCCCGTGTGAAAATCAGGAAGAGAGGGGGAAGTGTCCCCCATGGTTGTTTGTGCAGACAATGTTGAGAACGCAGGAATGAGCAATAGCAGGATAAGAAAGCGGAGTTTTTTTGTAATACTTGATTTATTGTACATAAGTACATTTGAAAAAATCCGTATGGTTCGCTCCATGCTTGTGCAGACTTGCTTTCCGAAAGCGCTTTTATTTTTTTATAAGTGAACTGAAATTATATCCCACATTCACGGTCATGATACACCCTGTCCCATGGCCATGGGCAGTTATCACGTTGCCATTGTTTTCATAAATCATTTGGGAGTTCCATTTCCCGAAAGCACAGTTTAAGAATGCGTACAGGTTTTTATATTTAACACCGGCCCGAATTTCCAAAGCACTGGAATTTATCCGTTGCATATCAATATAATCACGGTATTTGTAAGCTACGGGGCATTTGCGGAAGATGCCGCCGTTGTATCCTAATCCAATATAGCCACCCCAACCTTCAGGATTGCCGAAGAGGGTTTGCAAACCAAATGAAATTAAAATGGGTGTGTGATAGGTAACATAGCCACCCAATTCCCAGTTGGGCATCACCCATGCGCCCAAATCAGCCCCAATGGAGTATTTAAAGGTCGCGACACCATTGTATTTTTGAGGAAGATAATAGGTCTCTCCATTATTTCCAATTACTTGTAAATCAGTGTTTTCGCTCCATTCACCGTGAAACTTGGCTACTGCTTCAAATCCGAATCCTGTATGGAAGCCCCAGAAAAAGATGCGGTTGGGGCGGGATGGTGTTTCCACATACGTAATGGGTTCTTGCTCTTTTTCTTGTTCTACTGGCATTTCCACATAAACGGGTTTGGTTTCCGTCACAGGTGTGGGGGTGATTGTCTGTGTCTCTATTTCATTGCCTAAAGTCCAACGTACTTTGCCAACAAAACTACGTGGTACATAACATTTTAAGTTTTTCCATTTATCCACCAGACGATCTGCAATTTTTTGGAATTCGCCTTGCAGCAAATCAAAATTTTCTACAGGATAAAAATGTTCTTTGGAAGAGGAGAGTTCTTGCATTGCCCCTTCAAAGTCGGCTTTGTTGTAGTTGGCATCTTTCCCTTTGACTGCGATAAGATAACTGTCCAAGGGCTTGCCATTCGGGGTTTGTGTGAGAATATTTCTTTTCAAATAGTTAAAATAGGGCGTTCTCAACATATCGTCATCATCGTTGGGGAGGCCGATTGAGGGGTCGATGGAAGAGTTGTCGTAACCATCAGTAAACGAAATGATAGAGCTTCCATCATAAATTTCACCGTCATTAATTCTCAAAGTCTCCACGTAGCTATCAATCATTTCCACTCCCTTGTGCATGGCGTAGTAAAGTGCGGTGCCGTTCGCAGTTCCTAATTGCATATTACTGATGGCATCAATGATTTCGGGTGCCGTACTTGCATTTAAGGGTTGCAATGGCACAACCGTTTGTGTGTTTTTCATTGTGCTAAAACCAATTAACCCCAAATGAACATTGCCATTCTTGGAAACTTTACTTGCCAAGGTGCTCACAAATTTGATGGCACTCTCTTGTAAAGCCGCAAAATCACTCCCGATAGACTTACTACAGTCTAAAATGAGCACAATCGACATCACTTTGTTGGTGCTGAAACTTTGTTCTGCATTTTGTATTTCACTGTCTTCCAGCCATTCTTGGGATTTTTTTTGCCAACGCCAGAATTTCAATCCGTTTTTGAAACCATTGGGATTGGTTGTCTGCGCTTTCTCAAATTCAAAATATACCGTTTCATCTTCATTAGTGATGCCGTAAAGGGTATCTGCTGCTGAAAAACTGATATTTTTCGATTTGATATCGTATAACTTATATACCAATTGGTGATTATCACTTACAATTTCGTAATTCCCTTCAATGTAATATTTGGCTTTTTCGGCTTGCGAGTAAGCACAAACAACAAACAACAAAGCAAAAAGGCTTGTTACCAAATTTTGAATGAGCTTTTTCATAATGGTTTTCTTTATTAAATGTTTTTAGGGATAATGAGGCAAATTTACATATAATGTTATATAAATAATTCCCGTTTTTCAAGAATCTTTCAACAATCAATGACTAATAAAATTATGTTGTAAAATGATGAGGTGAAATCCAAAATTTTTATGGATATTTGCGGCGCAAAAGTTTAAAAAAGTTCACTATAACACAAACATAACGATTATGAAGAATAAATTATTGGAGAGATTTTTGCAATATCTTTCGTATGCAACCACGTCGGATGAAAATTCTGAAACCTATCCGAGTACCCCAGCACAGCTTATTTTTGGCGATTTTTTAGTTGAAGAATTAAAAAAAGTAGGTTTAAAAGATGTTAAAAAAGATTCGTATGGCTATGTTACGGCTACGTTACCCGCCAATACGGATAAAGTGCTTCCAACAGTCGGCTTTATTGCTCATTTTGATACAGCGCCTGATATGCCGGGGACAAAATCACCCCGCATCATTGACAATTATGATGGCAAAGATATTGTTTTGGATGCCGAATCCAATACAATGCTTTCACTGGTTGATTTTCCCGAATTGGCGAATTATGCAGGTCAGACGTTGCTGGTAACCGATGGAAAGACGTTGTTGGGTGCCGACGACAAAGCGGGGATTGCCGAAATAGTATGTGCAATGGATTATTTAGTGCAACACCCTGAAATAAAACACGGCAAAATCAGGGTCGGTTTTACTCCCGACGAAGAAATTGGGAAAGGGGTCGCCTATTTTGATGTGAAAGGATTTGGTTGCGACTTCGCCTATACCATGGACGGCGGCGCCATAGGAGAGCTTGAATATGAAAATTTCAACGCTGCCGGTGCTACAGTTCAAATTCAAGGAAGGAATATTCACCCCGGATATGCTAAGAACAAGATGGTGAATGCCCAGCTTATTGCCATGGAGTTCAATGCCTTGCTCCCTGAATTTCAACGCCCGCAATATACGCAAGATTATGAGGGCTTCTATTTGCTTACACACATGGAAGGTTCGGTTGAAAATGCAAAACTGAATTATATTATCCGCGACCATGACCGCGCCAAATTTGAGGAAAAGAAAGCGTTTATGAACGATGTGTCCGCATTCTTGAATAAGAAATATGGCGACCGTGTAACCGTAGAAATCAAAGATCAGTATTACAATATGAGAGAAAAGGTGGAACCTGTTTTTCATATTGTTGAATTGGTGGAGGAAGCGATGCGCGAAGTGGGGGTTGTGCCGCAAGTGATGCCTATTCGTGGCGGCACCGACGGGGCCAATCTTTCCTTCAAAGGGCTCCCTTGTCCGAATATCTTTGCAGGGGGACACAATTTCCATGGCAAATATGAGTATGTCCCGCTTGAATCAATGGTAAAAGCCACCGAAGTAATTATTAAAATTATCGAAAAAATAGAAAGATAATTTTAAGTCTGTTTTTACTTCCATTACTATATTAACTCACTAATAACTAATACGATGAATGATGAAACAATGTGCCGTTTGGCATTGCAGTTCCTGCCGAGTATCGGTGGGACAACCGTGAAAAAATTATTGTGCCATTATGGTAGCGCAGCGGCAATTTTTGCCGATAAAAGTAAGAACTCCCTGTTGCTTAAGCGGGGAGTTCCACTTGTATTGTCAGAGGCGATACTGCAGCAAGTGAAAGAAGAGTATCAGTGGATGCAGGAGCAGAATATCAAAATCTGTTTTTATACCGATTCGGATTACCCCCGCCGATTAAAAAATTGCTACGATGCTCCGTATCTGTTTTATTATCAGGGAGAAAATATTTTTAATGAACGAAGAATGGTTGCGGTGGTGGGTACGCGGGCGGTTACTCCGTACGGCAAGGAAGTAACACGCCGCCTCATTGAAGAGTTGCAACTCTATCGTGTTTGTATCGTGAGCGGCTTGGCGTATGGAGTGGATACCGTGGCGCACGAGCAGGCGCTGAATAGTGGCATGAAAACCATTGCGGTAATGGGTTCGGGTTTTAAGATGATTTATCCAGCAGAAAATAAGAAACTTGCAATGAGGATTTTAGAGGATGGAGGGGCGCTTGTAACAGAATTTCCCTACCACACAAAGCCAGACAGGCAAAATTTTCCGCAAAGAAATAGAATTATTGCCGGTTTATGTGAGGCTACCGTGGTAATGGAAACGGCAGCCAAAGGGGGAAGCATTATCACGGCACAAATCGCCAACTCCTACAATAGAGATGTTTTTGCAGTACCGGGGAGTATTTTTGCTCCGGCTTCGGAAGGTTGCAACCAGCTGATACGGAAGAATATAGCTGCTGTGGTCACTTCCGGCGCTGAAATTGCAGAGATGATGGGCTGGGACATTCCCCAACAAACAAGTATTCAGCGTTCGCTTTTTGTGGAACTGAACGAAGAGGAACGGAAGGTTTTTGAAATGATAGAGCAGACGTCCAATATGTCTATTGATGATATTTTGGTCGCTTTGCCACAATACTCGCCCTCTAAAATTGCTGCCTTATTGCTCCAATTAGAATTGAAAGGGATAATACAGTGTACTCCTGGCAAATGTTACAAAGCATTGTAACATAGAAATATACTGCTGTACGCTAAATTTATGACCTTGATGAAAAAACGTTAAAAAAAATGCCCATCAGGCATCGTGCCAAAGGCACGAGATTTTAGTAACCTCAGACAAGGTCGTCAGACCGCAGTCTGAGGTGTGGAGCTGCGTATTGTGCGTGCGTGCGGGAGGCACGCCATTATCTGTAAGCTCTGTTTCCACTCCACACTGCTGTATGCGATAAAAAAGGCGGCCTTAAATAAGGTCGCCTTTGCTTTATAGATGTGAATGAAAACGATTACATGGGAATAATGCTCACTTTCTTGACGATACTGTCACCCACTTTCACTAAGTAGATGCCAGGGGCGAAAATGGTATATGTGCGCGTGGATTGTGAAACGGCACTTTCACTGATAATCAATCGGCCTCTAATATCAAAGATTTCGACAGGCAATCCTTCGGCATTGTTGATGATAATCTGATTATCATAACTATAGATATTCACTTGAGGCATATTGGCATCATTGATTCCATCTGCAATCTGGAAGTTAGCAGTAAAAGTAGTATCTTGTTCTAGGATGATAGTACGAGGATTTTCAGTATTCCCATCGTTCCATTCCACGAATTCATATCCAGCAAATGCATTCGCAGAGATGGTAACTGTTGTTCCATAATCGAAAGTAGCGAAGATAGACGGAGCTCCCGTATTTTCCTCAACAGATACAGTTCCCATTGCTTCGTTAGCACTTATTACAGTGATAGTATGCTGGTCAATAGCAAAGATGGCCGTTAACTGTAATGCGTCGCGCAAGGTTACCATTCTTGGATTTTCAGTGTTGCCATCGCTCCAGCTAACAAAATAGTAATGTGGTTCAGGAATAGCAGTGATTTCAACTAAGCTGGCGAGAGCCGCTGATCCTGAGAAACTGATGTCAACACCACCCATGGTGCTGTCATTGACTGGAATTTCAATTTCTTCAACTTCTACAGGAATGAAATAAGCAGTAAAACTATTGTCTTCGGTAACAGTGATTACACGTGGATTATCTGTGTTGAAGTCATCCCAACCAGCAAAAACATAGTTCTCTAAAGCTGTAGCGGTCAAGGTGGCGGTACTGCCGTATGTGTATGTACCGCTGCCCGTTACGGTACCCCATGGGGTGTACTCACTGGTATTCACGGTTATATTATAACTATTGATTTGCCATACTGCAGAAACGGTCAGATCTTCAGCAGGCATACGAGCAGGCAGTTCAGGATCCCAACCCATGAATGTGTAGCCCTCTTTGGTCGGTTCGGCGATTGGTGTAATTACCTCTCCGAAGAAGAAAGTGGACACATTAATAATCTCGCCCTCATCCAGGTATGTGATGGTGTAGGAATTCAGATCGAAGTTGGCTACAAAATCAGCGTTTTGTGTAACAGTGAAAGAGTAGGAAGCCGATGAAGAGACAACCGAGTTGTTCAGTGTCCAGTTGATGAAGGAGTAACCGTTATTCGGTGTAGCAGTCAGCGTTACATTTTGTCCGTAAGTATAGTTGCCTGCTCCGGTTACCGTACCACCATCAGTCGGATTGGCGGCGACGGTGATAGTATAACTATTCTGTGAGAAGTTAGCTACAAAATCAGCGTTTTGAGTAACGATGAAAGAGTAGGAAGCCTCGGAAGAAACAACCTCATTATTCAGCATCCAGTTAACGAAGGTGTACCCGTTATTTGGCGTAGCGGTCAGCGTAGCAGTGTCACCAGCGTTGTAAGTGCCGTCGCCGGAAACAGAACCACCCTCTTCCGGATTAGCGGAAACGGTGATCGTATAACTGATGATATCAGCATCGAAGTTAGCGACGAAGTTGGCGCTGTCGGTAACGACGAAGTAGTAAGGATTATCAGAAGAAACGACCGTTCCGTTCATCGTCCAGTTAACGAAGGTGTAACCGTTATTTGGCGTAGCGGTCAGCGTAGCGGTGTCGCCAGCGTTGTAAATGCCGCCGCCGGTAACAGAACCACCCTCTTCCGGATTAGCGGAAACGGTGATTGTATAACTGATGATATCAGCATCGAAGTTAGCGACGAAGTTGGCGCTGTCGGTAACGACGAAGTAGTAAGGATTATCAGAAGAAACGACCGTGCCGTTCATCG
>JAEEUY010000105.1 GCA_016290715.1 Bacteroidales bacterium | reverse complement strand
TCGTGGCACCTCAATTCGGGAGAATAATGCCGAAGTGCGTACGATTGAACATCTGATGGCTGCTTTGGCAGGTTTGCAAATTGATAATGTGTTGGTGGAAATTGATGCTGAAGAAACCCCCATTCTTGATGGAAGTTCGCGACTGTATGTGGAGGCACTTCAACAGGCACAATTGGTTAGACAACCTGCTGAAAAAAAGTTTTTTGAAGTAAAAAAAACGACAACATTTTCTCTCCCGGAGCAAAATATCCAACTGCGCATAGAGCCAGCCGACGACTTCCAAGTTTTTGTGGAAGTGGATTACAACACAAAGATATTGTCCAAACAAGTGGCTGAGTTGCGGAATATTGAACATTTCGTTCCTGAAATTTTCCAATGCAGGACATTCGTTTTTTTGCATGAGTTGCAATTTTTGATACAAAATAATCTGGTTCGCGGCGGAGATGTGGATAATGCCATCGTCTTTGTCGCTCAAATGCCTTCCCATGAAGTAATGCAGCAGTTAGCGCAATTCTTTCATAAGAAAGATTTGAAGGTAACGGAAAACGGGGTGCTTAATAATTTGGAACTGCATTTCCCCAACGAACCTGCTCGTCATAAATTGTTGGACCTTGTAGGTGATTTATACTTGTTGGGACATGCTGTTAAAGGGCATGTTTATGCTTCCCATCCGGGGCATTTTGCCAATACTGAGTTGGTAAAAAAAATGCTCATGGACATTTAGACGGCTTCTATCTGTTACCGACGTATCGGAGTAGGAAATCTTTCGCACGCGGTTCGCAGTGTGCAAATTTGGTTGTATCTCAGTAAACCTTGGGGTGTCCCAATGACGAAAAGCAATAAAAAAAGAGCGTATCCTTCAATGTTAGAATACGCTCTTTTGGTATAAACCTAAAAGGGTTAGTTTCTGTCGATGGCGTTCAAGTCCTTGAAGGCGGTTTGCAAACGTTTCACCATTGAATTCTCTCCTTCACGGAGGAATTTGCGTGGATCATAATATTTTTTGTTGGGTTTGTCTTCTCCTTCGGGATTGCCGATTTGGGATTGCAAGTAGGCTTCATTTTTCTTATAATAGTTCATGATGCCATCCCAGAATGCCCATTGTGTGTCGGTGTCGATATTCATCTTAACCACGCCATACTGGATTGCTTCGTGGATTTTTTCGGGTTCGCTGCCGCTGCCGCCGTGGAATACAAAGCTGACCGGATTTTCTTCGGTGTGGAATTTCTCTTGAATGTATTTTTGGGAATTATGCAAAATGATGGGTTGTAACTTCACATTGCCTGGTTTATATACCCCATGAACATTACCGAAAGAGGCGGCGATGGTGAAATTAGGACTGATTTTGCTCAATTCTTCATAGGCAAAAGCCACGTCTTCAGGTTGCGTATATAAGCGCGCGCTATCAATGCCGGTATTGTCAACGCCGTCTTCTTCACCACCTGTAATCCCTAACTCTATCTCCAAAACCATGTCGATTTTAGACATTCTTTCTAAATATTTTTTGCAGATTTCTATGTTCTCTTTTAATGGTTCTGCAGAAAGGTCGAGCATGTGAGAACTGAATAACGGTTTGCCATGACCTTTGTAGAATCTTTCTCCTGCATCCAATAAACCGTCAATCCAAGGGAGCAGTTTCTTGGCGGCGTGGTCGGTATGGATAATAACGGGAACTCCGTAATATTCTGCCACTTGATGGATGTGCATAGCCCCAGAAATAGCCCCAATAATGGCGGCTTGTTCGTTATCGTTGGAAAGAGCTTTTCCTGCATAAAATGCGGAACCGCCATTGGAAAATTGAATCATTACAGGTGAATTAGCCATTTTGGCCGCTTCCAATACAGCGTTAACAGAATCGGTTCCAACAACATTTACGGCAGGAAGCGCGAATTTTTCTGCTTTGGCAATTCTAAAAATGTTTAAAAGATCTTTGCCGTACACAACGCCGGCTTTCATTTGGGATAAAATTTTTTCTGCCATAGTGTTTTATTATTTTTATAATTAACTATTTACGTTATTTTTAGTGTAATTGAATGATTGGCAAAAGTACTGCTTTTTATTGAAGTTTTATAAATCCAAAGAAAGTTTTTTTTGAGGGGTTACAACTCTTTCTCACTCAATTCCAACCACCGCATGGATTTTTCATCCAAACAATTTTCCACTTCTTCGTAACGGGTGCTCCATTGGAGCAGTTCGTTGTTGTCGGCACCATTATTCATCCATTCAATAAGCTGTTTCTTTTCTGCTTCCAGTTGTTCAATCTCTACTGTAAGTGCTTCAAATTCGCGACGTTCCTTAAAAGTGAGCTTTTGTGAGGATTTGGTTCTCGGCTCTTTTTCAGGTTGCGAAGTCGCCGCCCGTTGCAGTTTCTCCACCTTCTTTTCAATACGCAACTCTTTCTCTTTCGCTAATTTGTAATCAGTATAGTTGCCGTAGAAATCCTTTACCTTTCCATCTCCGCTAAATACAAAAATATGGTCCACCAACTTGTTCATGAACCATCGGTCGTGTGATACAATCAGCAGACAGCCTTTGAAATTGTAAAGCAGGTCTTCCAGCTTGTTGAGCGTGTCAATGTCGAAATCGTTGGTGGGCTCATCTAAAATAAGGAAGTTTGGATTTTTCATCAAGGTGATGAGTAAGTGCAGTTTGCGTTTTTCACCGCCACTCAAATCCTCATAATAGGAGTATTGCTGCTCGTATTTGAATCCAAAGTGATTTAGAAACTGTGCAGCCCCAATATAGTTGCCGGTCTCGGTTCGGATGACTTCTGCGTGTTCTTTTACAATATCAATAATGCGCTTATTGCCTTTTACTTGCATGCCTTCTTGCGAAAAATAGCCGAACTGGATGGTCTGACCTGCTGTGATTTTGCCGGCATCAGGCTGCAAAATGCCCATGATTAATTTCAAAAAGGTGGATTTCCCGGTCCCGTTTTTACCCACCACGCCACATTTTTCCCCCTTTTTAAAGATATAGGAAAAATCTTCCAAAAGCTTATGATTTGGATAAGAAAAATCTATATTATTGATTTCTAATATCTTATTTCCCATCCGTTCGGGTTGTACGTGAAAAGATTCCGCGGGGCGTTCTACTTTTTGGGTAACCGCCTCTTTCAGATTCTCAAATGATTGAATACGGGCTTTGGCTTTGCTGGTTCTTGCTTGAGGGGAGGTGTGAACCCATTCTAATTCTTTGTAATATAGTGATTTGAGTTTCTCATATTCAGCCGTTTCGTTGGAGATGCGTTCGGCTTTTTTTTCAAGGTAGTAATCGTATTTTCCGCGATAATGATAGATATTCCCATTTTCCAATTCCAGAATATCATTGCAGACTTGATCCAAGAAATGACGGTCGTGGGTAACCATTAAAAGTGTTACATTGGCGTGGGTAAGATAGCTCTCCATCCACTCAATCATCTCAATGTCAAGGTGGTTGGTGGGTTCATCAAGAATAAGCAAATCGGTGTCGGCAATGAGCGTCCGCGCAAGCGCCACCTTTTTCCGCTGTCCGCCCGACAGGGTCCCAATCGATTTGAAAATATCGTGAATCCCAAATCGGGAGAGAATCTCTTTGATTTTGCTCTCAAAATCCCATGCTTGCAGGCGATCAATGTTTTCTATTGCACGATGCAGTCGCTCTTGCAGTTCATTGGAAATCACTTCTTCTTGGGCTGCTTCTAAAAGTGCCAAACAGCTCTCGTATTCTTTAATAGCCACTACGTCAGGTGTTTGAGCATCAAAGAGCGCATCAATCACGGAAGTGTCATTGTCAAAGTTGTCTAATTGGGGAAGGTATGATACGGTGATGTCTTTGCGCACAACTACTTTTCCTTCATCGGCGCTCTCCAATCCTGCAATAATATTGAGAAGCGTGCTTTTCCCTGTCCCATTTTTGGCGATTAGTGCGGTTTTCTGCCCTTTTTCCAAGCCAAAAGTGATCTCCTTGAACAACAGTTTCTCTCCGTAGGTTTTAGATACTTTTTCTATTGTTAAATAGTTCATTTATAGTTAATTAGTATCCTAATATTTTGAGCATGGATTTATAACTCTGTTCCTTGGCGAAGAGTTTGGTGCACAATTCTCCATTTTCATCCTTATATATAATAATATGTTTTGGGGCAGGGGTGAGGCAGTGTTGTATTCCTCCATAGCCACCTACCGACTCTTGGTATGCGCCGGTGTGGAAAAGTCCGATATACTGGGGGTCTTCTTCGGCATATTGGCATTTTTCCTGAGTGGGGGTACTGGCTGCGATTTTGGGTAAAAAGACGGCGTTGAGGGATGCTTCAGAGTTGTAATAGTCCTGACTGTCGCAAGTCAGACCCCCTAAGAAGACGCGTTCATATTCTTTATCCCAGTTATTGATAGCCAAGATGATAAATTGCTGGTTGATGCCCCATGTATCGGGAAGGGTGGTCATAAAGGAGCTGTCAATCATGTCCCATAACTCGCGGTCGTTCTGTCTTTTCTGCTGTAAAACGGAGTAGAGCACGGCACTGGCTTCACCGACGGTATAAGAACCGAACTCAGTGAAAATGTCGGGCTCTTCAACGCCTTCCCTGTCACAGATCATCTTGATTTGTGAAACAATCTCTTCAGCCATATACTCATAATCGTAGTCGAAGGAAAGGGTGTTCTTAATCGGGAATCCGCCTCCAATATTGAGTGAATCTAATTCAGGACACAATTTTTTGAGATCACAATAGAGCGTTACGCATTTTGAGAGCTCATTCCAATAATACGAGGTATCGTTGATGCCGGTATTAATGAAAAAATGCAACATTTTTAACTCAAATTTGGGATTTTGTTTGATTTTGTTTTGATAAAAAAGGATAATGTCGTTGTATCGGATGCCTAACCGTGAGGTGTAAAATTCAAAACGCGGCTCTTCCTCCGATGCAATACGAATCCCGATTTTGCATTTCTTGTTGACGGCTTTGTCCAACATCTCAAGTTCATACATGTTGTCG
Source organism: Bacteroidales bacterium (assembly GCA_016290715.1). Classification (GTDB taxonomy): domain Bacteria; phylum Bacteroidota; class Bacteroidia; order Bacteroidales; family WCHB1-69; genus UBA1756. The sequence continues at coordinate 7,423 of JAEEUY010000105.1, read as the reverse complement.
AGAACAGGAATGGTGTTCACATACCCTTTGTCCAGCATCATGGCAATGTTGTCGATATATTGTTGTTTTTTGAATCCGTTGCAGATGATGAAATTGTCTTTTTCGAACATTTTTTGTTCTTCCAATACCTCAATTAAGTTCAAATCGAAAGCAGAGGAGGTCTCAATATGCACATCGTTTTTCAACACTTCCGACAAAACAAATTCAAAGTGAGAGCTCTTGGTACAATAGCAATAATGATAATCGCCTTTATAATCCACCTTTGCAATGGCCACGTTAAACCATCTTCTGGCTTTTTGGATATTCTGCGAAATTTTTGGCAAGTATGTGATTTTCAATGGTGTTCCATACTGCTTGATGATGTCCATCAAAGGCACGTCATTGAATAAAAGTTCGTTTTCTTCTACCTTGAATTCCTCTTGCGGAAATTCATACGTTTGTGAAATCAAATCAATATATTTTGTTCTCATCTCTTGTTATTGTTAAAAATAATTGACGCGCAAATGTATAAAAAAAAATAGTCGGATTATATTTTTTTTAATTATTTAAGTAATTTGGATTAGTTAAAATTTTCAAATCCGATCAACATGGATTAATTTTAGATGGTAAAAAATATTTATTCTCTTTTTTCGTTATGTTAATATGGCTATCAATGAGTTTTATATTCAGCAATTTAAGCAATATTTACTGTTTGAGAAATCGCTTTCGAAGAAAACGGCGGAGGCTTACATACATGATGTTTGTCTTTTGTGTGAATATATAGGCGGACAATCGGTGCTTACAGTAACGGAAGAGGATATTCACAAGTTCATATTGTGTTTTAATGAAAGGGATTATGCCGCCACCACGCAGGCACGGCTCATTTCGGGTATTCGCGCTTTTTTCCGTTTTCTTGTACTTGAAAATGTGGTTGATACGAATCCTGCGCTATTGGTGGATTTGCCTAAATTGGGCAAGTATCTGCCTACGGTTCTCTCTATTCCTGAAATTGACGCCATTATTCGTGCGGTGGATTTGAGTGTGCCGGAGGGACATAGAAATAAAGCGATGATTGAAATGTTATATGGCTGCGGATTGCGCGTAAGTGAGCTGGTGAATCTCCGATTGTCGCGTATCCATGAGGAAGAAGGCTATATTGATGTGGTGGGGAAGGGGGATAAGGAACGGTTGGTTCCAGTGGGGCATACCGCCCTTAAGGCATTACAGCAATATACGGAAGGTCAGCGCCTGCATTTGAAAATCAAAAAAGGGTGTGAGGATATTGTCTTTCTCAATCGTCGGGGCGGACAGCTCACCCGGGAAATGATATTTACCATTGTGAAGAAACTGGTGAAGGCAGCAGGAATCAACAAAAATGTGAGTCCGCATACTTTTCGCCACTCTTTTGCCACCCATTTGATAGAGGGTGGGGCGGATCTGCGGGCAGTACAAGAAATGCTCGGACACGAAAGTATCTCAACCACAGAAATATACACACACATAGATCGGGAGTATATTCGCGAAGAGATGGCTCTTCACCACCCAAGATATTAGGATGGTTAAATCAGTCCCATGCTTTGGAAAATGACCCGCAATTCTTCCTGGGTTTTTACTTTTACCTCACGCACTTTGCTTCCTTGTGCAGGACCAACAATTTTAAATTCCTCCAATTGGTCCATAATGCGGCCGGCGCGGTTGTAACCTAATTTCATTTTGCGCTGGAGCATGGAGGTGGAGCCTTGTTGGGTTTCCACAATCAGCACGGCGGCATCCATGAAACAAGAGTCGATAGAGTCGCTGTCGATGGGTTCGTCGTTTTCTCCGGCCTCTTCATCGGCAACATATTCTGGCAACAAGAATGGTTCAGGATAACCTTGCTGGTCGGCGATAAACTTGGTAAGTGTTTCCACTTCGGGTGTGTCAATGAAAGCACATTGCATACGAATCAGATCGCTGCCGGTGGAAAGAAGCATATCACCTTTCCCGATAAGTTGGTCTGCGCCACCGCAATCCAGAATGGTGCGGGAATCCACCTTGGAAGATACGCGGAAGGCCATCCGTGATGGGAAGTTGGCTTTGATGATACCGGTAATGATGTTTACCGAAGGACGCTGTGTCGCGATAACCAGATGGATACCTATGGCACGGGCAAGTTGTGCCAGACGGGCAATCGGAGTTTCTACCTCACGACCGGCAGTCATAATCAGATCCCCAAACTCATCTATGATTAATACAATGTACGGCAAGTACCGGTGTCCGTTGGCAGGGGAGAGTTGGCGCTTGCAGAACTTCGCATTGTACTCTTTGATGTTTCTTACTTTGGCGACTTTCAGCAAGTCGTAGCGGGCATCCATCTCAGCACAGAGAGAATTAAGTGTGTAAATCACCTTCTTCACATCCGTAATGATGGCATCTTCAGAACCCGGAAGCATCGCCAGGTAGTGATTTTCAATGATGGAGTAAAGAGTGAATTCCACCTTCTTGGGATCAATGAGCACAAACTTCAATTCCGATGGATGTTTTTTATAAAGGAGGGAGGCAATGATTGCATTCAATCCGACCGACTTTCCTTGGCCGGTGGCTCCCGCCATCAGAAGGTGTGGCATTTTGGCCAAATCGGCTACAAACGGCTCATTACTAATGGTTTTCCCTAATCCAATAGGAAGATCATATTTGCTGTTAATAAATTTTTCGGAGGACAGGATGTCCTTCATGGGCACAATTTGTGGAGTGGAATTAGGCACCTCAATACCAATGGTGCCCTTGCCGGGAATAGGGGCGATGATACGGATGCCTAAAGCAGCTAGATTCAAGGCAATATCATCTTCCAAGTTTTTGATTTTGCTGATGCGGACACCATCTTCGGGTACAATCTCGTAGAGTGTAACCGTGGGTCCCACGGTTGCATAGATTTTTTTGATGGGGATATTAAAACTCTTCAATGTCTTTTCAATGCGTTCTTTCTTCTCCCGTAAATCGCGCATTTTGGTATGTTCGTCAATAACAGCTGATTCGTAATCCAATAGCAGGTCGGTAGTGGGGAACTGGTATTGTGAGAGATCTTTGCGCGGATCATAATCCTCCATTTCTGCCAAGTTCTCAAAAGGATCAGGATGCACCTCTTCTTCCAGATTTTCTTCCTCTTCACCGAACTCGTTTTCGGTTGTTGCATGATTCCCGTCCCCTTGGGTTATCTCAAACTCCACGTCCGACTCTTTTTCTTCCTGAACAGGACGATTCAAAACGGTTAATGGTGTATCTGCCTCTTCTGTATCTTCTTCTTCAATGTTTTGTTCCGGTTCAAAAACAATTTTATTGTTATCGTATTCATCGGCTAATTCATTCCGCTGGCTGATATATAAATCGGATAGGTCTTGCAAATCGGACTCTTTTTCTGGATTTGTTTTTTTGCTGCGGTTTTTGTCGGTTTCTGAACTGCTTTTTTCTCTCTTGCGAAATCTGATTTTGGAAAACAATGCTGCGATAGCATCAGTGGAAATGTTATAACAAAGGATTAAGATGATCAATAAAATGGCTAATAAGATGAAGAAAGTGGCTAATCTCCCTGTGGAATCCACCAAAAGTCGGGTGGTGAATTCGCCGAAGCCCCCTGCAAAAAATAATTTGGAATTTTCCACAAATTCTGCTTTGGGAATTAGAAATAGCGCCAAGGTCATAGACAACCATGCGGTTGACAGAATGATGGTGGCGGTTGTCTTGAGCAGCGGGAGAGGTGTCCTGTTAAAGGTCATCCTGATTCCTAAAAGGAAAAACAAAAAAGGAAGCGTGATGGAAAAAATGCCAAATATATATTCTGTTAGCCATACTGAAAGGTATGCACCTAATTTTCCGCACCAGTTTTCTACAATTTCCTCCCCGCCATTATTTACAAATTCACGATCTCCTGTCCATGTGAAATAATAGGAAAGAATGGATATGAAGGCAAGAATGGCAAACAACATTAAAAGAATACCATACAATTTTATCATTTGGGGACTGCTGATAAAACTCCAAAATGTTGAAAATCCGCTGGCGTTTTTACTGCTCCGTTTGCTGCTTTTCCCCGTATCTTTCGGCTTTTTCTCGTTCTTTCCAGATGACTGGTAATTAGTGATTACACGCATAAATGACCTGTTAAAATATAATTTTTCAAATTGAGAACAAAATTACGCAATTTAAAAGCGGTTGTTTTCGTTTACCCAAAAAGAATATCAACAAAATCATGTTAGAAAAAAGCATGAATAAATAAGATGTAACTATTCATTCGTTTGTATTTTTGTCAAAAATTTTAAATTACTATGAATATTCCGTTTTTGTTGCAAGATGTGGCAACTCCAGTAACAACTGAAAAGTTAAGCATTTTTAAACTTGTTTTTGATCCGAGCAGCCTTTGGATCATGATTCCGTTGATTTTGATGCTCATAGCGTCAATATACATATTTATAGAACGGCTCTTGACGCTGAGCGCGGCTGCAAAGGAAGAGAAGAATTTCATGAATAACATTCGCGATTTTATCCACAACGGGAAATTGGATTCCGCTGTGGCTTTGTGCAAAGGCAATGATGCCCCATTGGCACGCATGATTGAAAAGGGTTTGTCGCGTATCGGAAAACCGCTCAACGACATTTCTGCGGCCATAGAAAACACAGGCCAATTGGAGGTTCAGCGCTTGGAAAAACGCATTTCTATTTTGGCCACCATTTCAGGAATCGCCCCGATGATTGGTTTCTTGGGTACGGTAGTGGGTATGGTGATCGCTTTCCATGCCATGGCATCTAATCCTAATAATCTGGATATTAGTGTATTGTCAAGTGGTATTTACACGGCAATGATTACCACCGTCGGCGGTTTGATTGTCGGCATTATCGCCTTTATTTTTCATAATGTTTTGGTTTCTAAAATTTCTGAAGTGGTCCACATGCTGGAAGCCAAGACAACGGAATTTATGGACTTATTGCACGAACCAGTTTAACAGAACTTATTTAAAACCATTGGGTTATGGGAATAAAATTGCATAGTACGCAAAAGATTGAACCGAATATGTCTTCCATGTCCGATTTGGTTTTCCTTTTGTTGATATTTTTTATGATTACTTCCACGTTAGTATCGCCTAACGTCATTAGTTTGAGTCTGCCGGCCAGTAATTCGGGGAAGCAGAATACGCCCAAAAACATTGAGGTTTATGTTGATTCACTGAAAAATTATTATGTGAATCCGGAGGGGAAGGGGAATGATTTTGTAACTGCCGTCGCCGACAGTCTGCTGCCTGCCTTGCGCCTTGCAGCCGAAAACGACCAGTCGGAACAACATTCCATCATCCTTCGTGCCGACAAGTCGGTGCCTATCGAAAATGTGGTCTCTTTGATGGATGTGATCAATGTGCTGAATGCTGAACTGGAGGCACAGGAAAAAGAACGTTATAAAGTGGCCTTGGCTACAGAAGGTAAAGATTAGGAACCATGAGCGAACAGAAAAAGAACAAACTGATTTCAGCGGGCTCAACAACCGTCATCATGATGTTGTTGCTGCTTTTTATGCTGTTTTGTGGTTTCACATACCAAAATCCGCCGCCACAAGCCAAAAAGGTGATTATGATAGAACTCGATGAGGAATATGGCGGAGGCAACCATCAAAAAGGAGGGAGCAAGGGGAATACGGCAGCTCCTTCTGCTACCAATGCGAATGCTGCCTCCCAACCCGCTTCGGCCCCCAATTATGTTACCGATTCGAAAGCTTCCGTCTCTACGAATGCTTCAACAGTGAAAACGCCTGTGCCGCAACAACCCCAAGTGAATAGCAATGCGCTCTTCAAAGGTTCGCAGAATGGTTCCACTGCTGGCTCTGGCAATGGTCTGGGGCGTGGGAACGGTCTCGGACAAGGGGATGACAGCGGTAATGGAATGGGCGCGGGGAGAGGTATTGGCTATGGAAACGGCACCCGCCCGTTTCGCCGTACTCCCGATCTGGAGTTGCCCGTCTCGGAATCAGGCCAAGTGAGCGTGGAAGTCGAGATTGCAGCGAACGGCCAGGTAATTAATGCCAAAATCATTAATACCAAAAATTATCCTACCACCGTTACAAAAGCCAGTGTGCAACAAGAATGTCTGAACAAGGCGAAAAAAATTTCTTATCGCGAAGGTGAACATGAATTGAGAATAATTGTTTTCAAATAAAAATATTTGATTATGAGTTATTGGGTTATTTTTGGCATATTGATGATATTCAGCCTTATTGTACAGTGGAGGCTGAATTCCCGTTTTAAAAAGTATTCCAAGGAATTTCTGCCATCGGGTTTGACCGGCAGGGAAATTGCCGAAAAGATGTTGCGCGACCATGGTATTGATGATGTGAAGGTTACTTGCATCCAAGGCCGGTTGACGGATCATTACAATCCTGCGGATAAAACAGTGAACTTAAGTGAGGACGTTTACAATGGAAGCAGTGTCTCTTCGGCGGCGGTTGCTGCACACGAATGCGGGCACGCCGTGCAACACGCCACCGCCTACCGTTGGCTTACCTTGCGTTCAACATTGGTGCCCATTGTGAATGTGGGAAGCTCCCTCTCTGTTTGGATTTTGTTGGTCGGATTTATCTTAATGGGGATAGAGTCCTTGTTTAACATAGGTTATGTTATCTCTGTGATTGCGGTTGTGCTTTTTGCCCTGAGTACCTTGTTCGCTTTTATCACCCTCCCGGTTGAATACAACGCCTCCAATCGGGCATTGGAGTGGTTGGAGAATACGGGTATTTCCAATGGTATTGAGCATGAACATGCCAAAGATGCGCTCAAATGGGCCGCGCGGACATACGTAATGGCTGCCTTGGTCTCCCTCGCTAATCTTCTGTATTATGTGGCTGCCTTGAGCCGCAATTAGTTTTTGTTTTTGTATTTTGAAATTTCAAAAAATTGTATTAGTTTTGTGCGACTAATGCGATAGGTTTTCCTTTTTTCTTTAATACATATAAAAAAATAAAACTATGCCCCCCTTGTTTTTATTGAAAAGACACCGTATGGTGTTGCGTTTGTTCTGTGCATTGGTGCTTATCGGCTGTGGTGGCAGTATCACTCATTTTTCGCGGACAGTATCACAGAGTACTCTGTGTGTGGTGGTTGCGTCGGTTATCAAGATGACTCTGATCCGTTTTTATTAGGTTGTCATTCGTATGATTTTGCATTGTTAAACTCCGATACGGTGAATATTCAGGGCCAAAATTATTTTGTTATATTGAATCCCGACCCTTATTCTTTTCAAGGAGTTCCCGATGAATTATATATATATTTGCGGGAGGATACGCTGAATGGTCGAATATATCGTTATGATGCATTATATGATCGGGAGGTGGTTACTTGCGACATGTCATTATCAGTGGGCGACACCTTCTGGCTTCCATATAGTATAAGTTATTACGGATTGAACCCACAACACGGAACAAATACGAGGC
>JAEEUY010000011.1 GCA_016290715.1 Bacteroidales bacterium | reverse complement strand
TTGAAACTGCTGCTGCGCAATTATGCGCTTTGTGATGATATCACCTTGCGTTTCATGGATCAAAGCTGGGACCAATACCCGCTGACAGCAGAAAAATATATGCACTTCTTGGAAGGGGTTCCTAAAGATGTTCCCCACATCAATTTTGCTTTCGATTATGAAACTATTGGGGAGTATTATACCAAGGAGACCGGTATTTTTGATTTCTTCAAATCACTTTTCACTCATTTAGCCGAGGATAAAAACTACCAGATGATTCTTCCACAATCGGTAAACGACAGCGACGAACGCTGTACAACAATCAATATTCCATGGGCCATCTCTGGCGCAAGTGAAGAGAAAGATACTGCAGAATGGATTGGCAACGAACTCCAACAAGAAGCTTTTGACCAACTCTACAAACTTGAAAATCTGTATCTTGAATCTAAAAACCCCACTGCCAAACTTAACTGGTTGCGCTTACAAGCCGCCGACCATTTCAATTTCATGAGTTCAAAATGGTTGAACAGAGCTTCCGTAAAACGAAATTTTGACGTTTATCCATCTCCCTATCAGGCATTTATAAACTATATGAATGTGTTAAACGATATAAAACTCCAACTTTAAAAAATTTCATTTTGCCATGTTTGATGTTCCGATATTAGTAATTGCTTATCATCGCGTAACCGAAGCACACAATCTTTTTGCCGTTTTACAGAAACTGCAACCATCCAAATTGTATGTGGCTTTTGATGCTGCCATTCCGCAAGACAGACACGACTATCGTATGTGCTTGAAAACCCGTTGCGTGTTTATGCCAGAATGGGAAGTTAACATGGAAACATTATTGAGTAAGGAGCACTTAGGGAAAAGTCGTATGTTCCAACAGGCAATGAACTGGTTTTTTGAAAACGAAGAAGAAGGAATTATTCTTTGCGACGACTCTTTGCCACATCTTGATTTTTTCCCATTTTGCCAGGAATTATTAAACAAATATCGCGACAATAAACAAATTGTCCATATTGGAGGAACAAATTTTCTCAAACACGAACAAAAGCCTTATAATTCCTACTTTTTTTCAGCCTATCCGATGTTATGGGGATTTGCCACATGGAAAGACCGATGGGAAGGTTTCGATTTAAAAATGAGAGAGTTGCAAGACCTCAATATTGATGACTTTATCAATCAATACGATTTTAAGCAAAGGGTACGCAATTTCTGGAACCGTCGTTATCGCATCGTTCAAAAAGACCAAATCGATATTTGGGAATATCAGTATATTTTCCACCTATGGAAATTAGGCGGATTATGTATCATTCCGAATGTGAACTTAGTGGAAAATAGCAGTTTCAGGAATAATAAACGTAAAAAAATCAAAAAACTCCATAAAGATACGCAATCTATCTTACCTTTGGACAGCACAACTCCTGCCTTTGTCCAAGACAGGAAAATGGATAAATTTATTTTCCGCCGCTACTACAAAAGAGACTTTCTAACGCTTCTTTTCCAATGGTTTCATCAGAATGTGTTAGGTAACGAACAATAGTCCGCTCTATTCCCTAATCACTATAAAGTCGTTATTATCTAAAAAACGTATCATCCGGGATGGTTTATAATTCACTGAATCACAATACGATTCAGGAATAATAAAATCCATTGCAGCAATTATCTCTTCTGAAATTTCAGAAAAAGTAAGTGGAGAAGGCATCCCTGAAACATTGGCGGAAGTGGATACCAACGGCTTTTGGAAAGCTCTTAACAATTCGTGGCAAAAACCTTGTTGAACAATCCGAATCGCGATGGTATGGTCGGCAGGAATCATGATTTCAGGAAGATTGTATGCGCCAGGGTATATGTACGTGGTGGGACGTGTGGTTGTAGGAAGGATATCCCACGCAATATCAGGAACATGCCGCACATATTGAGGCAATTTAGCGGCATCATCCAACAAAATCAACATACTTTTCTGCTCGCTTCGTTGTTTGATTTCAAAAATACGTTGCACCGCTGCCGCATTGGTGGCATCACAACCAATACCCCATACCGTATCGGTTGGATATAAGATCACTTTGCCAGCGTTCAACAAATCAACACAATCTTTAATTATTTTTTCCATGACAAATATTATTAAGTGTTAATATGTTACGAAAATATTCACCCTTTATGGAATCAAATCCAAATATTGTTCAATCGGGATACCGTTATCCTTATTCTCCATCGTTTGGTTTAGACGAATCATTTGATAGACATAATCCATCGCCACCTGAACACTTTTCTCCAACGTTTCACCCTGTTGGTGCTTTCCAATGAATATTGAGGAAAAAAGGTCGCCAGTGCCAGAAAATTGAGCTGGAATAACATCATATTTCAATACTTTTGAACGATGAGTCTTCCCATTATAAATCATTGTGCAGGGTTGATTATCCATCATCATACTGGTAATCACCACCGATTCAGCCCCCAACCCGTGTAATACGCACAGCAAATCTTCTGCTTCTCCAACATTCAGCGAACTCTTACCTATATATTTATTGGCCAAAAATTTAGCTTCTGTAAAATTAGGACAAATAACATCTGCCACAGCACAAACCTTCCGCATATAATCCACCGTATGTTGGGTAGCCCCATTGTACAACTTCCCATTATCGGCCATAACGGGGTCCACATATATTTGGGTCCCCTTGGCTTTCAATTTTTGGCAATATTGTGCCACCAGCTGTGCTTGCTTCTCTGAAACCAAATAACCCGTGCAAACCGCATCCACAGAAAAATCAAGGCTCTCCCATATTCTGATTGTTTCTTGAATATAATCGGTGGTATCCAACACACCAAAATGACCGTAACAGAAATTGTTAGATATCAATGAAGTAGGAAGATTATATACCTTATATTTCAAATGGGTTAAAATGGGCATCATGACCGTCAACGCCAAATTCCCATAACCCACCAAGTCGGCAACCAGCAGAATACTTTGGTCCTTTTGAGGTTTCATTTTATTCATTGAACTTAAAATTTTCTTCTAAACAGCGGTCCAAATCCTCTGTAATCTTTTCTTTATCAAGATTTTGCCCAATAAAAACAATCTTCTGCATTCTATCACCGTAGGTTTCATCCCAATCGCGGGCGAGTCCCGGTTCTCGCATCATAAATTCAACTAACTCTTCCTCGGTAGCTGTGGCAAACCACTGTCCAATTTCTGTAATTTTCTTTTGCACCCCCGCTTGCTCAAACAGATACGACATGTCAACATCACTCGTAAAGTAGCAAATTCCTTTGGCTCGGATCACATTTTCAGGCCATTTTGTAGCAACATAATGATCAAACAACTCCAGATTAAATGGTTGACGACGATAATAAACAAAAGTCCCAATTCCATACTCTTCTGCTTCCCCACTCTCTTCATGGTGATGCTCATGGTGATGCTCGTGGTGATGTTCGTGATGGTGTTCGTGGTGATGATGATGTTCCGGGTGATGTGCTTCTTCCTCCTCTTCTTCCGTAACCTCTCTTTCTATTTCGCGAATCCAGCCAGCAGAAGTAGAAACATCCTCGTAATGAAACATTTGCGTATGGATAATCTCTTCCAAATCCACTTGGGCATAATCACACTCAATAATCTTTGCCTTTACTTGTAAATTTCTGATTATCTGTTTTATTCGATTTAATTCATCAGGTGTAACTTCTGAAGCTTTGTTTAACAGGACAATATTGCAAAATTCAATTTGTTGAATAATCAGATTTTCAATATCCTCATCATCAATATGCTTTTTTGTTAAATCTTCGCCGCAGGCAAATTCACTTTGCAAACGCAGCGCATCCACCACAGTAACAATACAATCCAAACGGGGAATGCCATTTTTTGCAAAATCAGGTCCCATGGTTGGGATAGAGCAGATGGTTCGTGCTATTGGCTCTGGTTCGCAGATACCACTTGCCTCGATGACAATATAGTCAAATTTGTTGGTTTTTGTGATATCATTCAACTGTTCCACCAAATCCATTTTCAAAGTGCAACAGATGCATCCATTTTGAAGAGCCACCAAACTCTCATCTTTTTGCTTTACAATGCCTCCTTTTTGTATCAAATCGGCATCAATATTCACTTCACCA
>JAEEUY010000104.1 GCA_016290715.1 Bacteroidales bacterium | reverse complement strand
TCACGGATATTTTTTAATAAATTAAAAAACAAAAAGTTAGATAATAATATCCAGATTGTTCCCCCAAAAGTCCCCGTATATTCATACCATTGAATATACTCGGGAACATCCGCAAACACATTACCTAAATTAAGCCAAGGCCACGTAAGATCCCAATTCAAGTGCAGGTATTCCCATGAGCACCAAAAAGAGATAAACGCCACTATTTTACACCAGACAGGCAAACGCAGCGTACATAATCGCTGCCATGCCCCGTAAACCAAAGACATAAAAAAGCTATTCAGCACAAAGGTGGCAATGGCCCCTTCCGGTGTACTATTCCAAATCCACCAAGTAGTGGAAACATTCCACACGAAGAAAGCGATATACGAATAGCCCACTCCACTCCAAAAAGGCATTTTAGAAGGCTTGCGGACTAAAAAATCACTCACAAAAAACAGAGGAATAAAAGCAAAAAAAATCAGAAAAGGGAAGCCTTTAGGTGGCCATGAGGCAAAAAGCAGCAAGCCAGACAAAAGCGACAATAAAATAAGATGTATTTTTTTCATTTTTATTAAATAGAAGCGACAAACTCTTCATTCGTATTGGATCCTTGCATTTTCTCCTTAAGCAAATTCATAGCTTCTGTAGTCGTCATTTCTGCCATTAAACTACGCAACGCCCATACCTTTTGCAATGTCAACCGATCCTGAAGGAGGTCGTCGCGACGGGTACTTGAAGAGATAATATCAACTGCCGGGAAAATACGCTTGTTGGATAATTTCCGATCCAATTGCAATTCCATATTACCAGTACCTTTAAATTCCTCAAAAATAACTTCATCCATACGAGAGCCGGTATCAATAAGAGCGGTAGAAATCACCGTCAACGAGCCGCCGTTTTCAATATTTCTCGCAGCGCCAAAGAAACGTTTCGGTTTCTGTAGTGCATTTGCTTCCACCCCACCCGACAACACTTTGCCAGAAGCCGGCTGTACCGTATTGAACGCACGTGCCAACCGCGTAATCGAATCCAACAATATACATACATCTCGCCCGCATTCCACCATCCTTTTCGCCTTTTCCATCACAATCGTGGCAATCTTCACATGCCGGTCTGCAGGCTCATCAAAAGTAGAAGAAATCACTTCCGCATTCACACTTCTTTGCATATCAGTAACCTCCTCCGGACGTTCATCGATCAACAAGATAATGAGATATATTTCCGGATGATTGGCAGCAATCGCATTGGCTATTTCCTTAAGCAACACTGTTTTACCTGTCTTTGGCTGTGCCACTATTAATCCACGCTGCCCCTTGCCTATTGGAGCAAACAGGTCAATAATTCGCGTGGACAAAGTTTCTCCAGGATGACCTGTAAGACGTATTTTCTCGTTGGGAAACATCGGTGTCAAGTAGTCAAAAGGGACTCTGTCTCTAATACGATCGGGAGAAAACCCGTTAACTTTCTCCACTTTCACCAACGGGAAATACTTTTCCCCCTCACGTGGAGGACGTATCAACCCTTGCACTGTATCTCCGGTCTTCAAGCCATAATTCTTAATGTGAGACATGGATACATAAATATCATCGGGAGAGTTCAGATAATTATAGTCGGAAGAACGTAAAAAGCCGCAAGTATCGCTTGAGATTTCCAACACCCCTTCAGCAGACACACACCCTTCATATTTCGCATTATACACAAATTTCCATTGTTGTTCCCCTTGCGACAACTTTTCATTGTTTTTTTCATGTGCCTTTTCATGTTCAGCCACACTCTTCTTTCCTCCTTCGGAAACCCCACTCTTTCCAGCCTGCTCTTTTTTTCTGCTTGGGGTGTTTCTGCCATTTCAGCCACCTGATTTTCATCCTTCTTATTCTCAGCCTCTTTTTCCAGTTGGTCTCTCTTTTCCGCCTCCCCATTTTTCTTTTTCTTATCCACTCTCGAACTTTTCTTGCTCGTTTTTGACTGCAGTATTGGGATTGCCTCCTCTTTTTCCACAATCGGTGTCTCTTCCGCAGGCTCCTTTACAGAATCCTCAAGGATACCCGCAGTCGTTGTCGCAAATAAGGAGGGCTCTTCCGTTGAAGGAGCCTTTTTTTTGCTACTTCTACTTTTTTTAACGGATTTCGTTTCCGATTTCTCTTCCACCGAGCTGTCTCCAGCTTCCTCCGAAGAGGCCATAGAAATGTCTGTTACCATTTCTTCCCTATGGGTATCATTGGCTGTAACCGCATCAACCATAAAATCATCCGCCTGTTCGAGTTTGCCAATCACAGGAACTGCATTTTCAGCGTCAGGCTTTGCTTCTGCCGGAGCTGTCTCTTCTGTAACAGAAGCAATCAAACTCATTTTTTTTGCATTTGAAGTAGCCACAGGAGATTTTTGAGAAATAGTGCGTCGTCTTTTGGGTTTCTTCTCGTCAAGATTAATCATAGAAAAAAAATCTAATCGTAAATAATAAAAAAATTAAATTAACAACTGGAAAAACTAACTTTCAATTGAAAATTGAAAAAAGATCTCTTGGATTGAAATCGGCGGCAAAAGTAATAATTTTTTCTATTCTGCAAGCAATTCCATAAAAATTATTTTTGGAATATGGAATCACTCATTACCAGACGAATGTAAGCGCCAAAGTTAAAATGTCCTCCCTTGTAATCTTTCAAATTGATGGTACCATAAGAAACATAAAAGGTAGGATCGACTGAAATGCTCTTATTAAAAGCGAATTTTATCCCTGCTGCCGCCATTACAGCCCCTCCTGCGCCGCCATACCGCGGTTTGAACTCTTGCATATACCCGCCATTGTAGATTGACCCTCCATATATATCCAACAAATTAAACTCTTTGTTTTCTATCACTGCCTGAAAACTCTTTACCCTAACAAAGTTGAACTCACCACCAATTTCTATGAACGGTTTCACAATCTTACTCGGATGAAAAGTATAGGAAAGCGTTAAATCAATCAGGGAGCGGTTTTCTTTTCCCACCAGCAAATATTGCAAATAATCGGCACGCTCGTTGCCACTCACAAGTTGTGTATAAGAGACCAAGAAAATATCCTTCGCCGTTAGTCGCGCAAAGCTATAATAGATAGACAAACGGATATGGGGGGTGAAGCGATAAGAGGCACCAATGCTGATTGACATCGCGGGTTTATAGTGCATATCCATCGGATAACCATCCGGATATTTCACACAGATTCCCGTATCGGTAGATGAAACGAACTGGTTGTTGTTCGAAATCAATGGAATCAGATCATGCTCTCTCCAATATTTGTTGCCAAAAAGATAATTCAGGTTATTTTCGTTCGTAGGGACTCCGCTGTAGTAGCCGGCTGGCAATTTACCACCGAAATAGACACCGGCCCCAATAATAAAATCCACACCGGGCTCAAAATCCTCTTCATAACCCTTCTCTTTTTTCGTGTTTTTCTGAGCGAATAAAAAATAGGGAAATAATAGAGACAATAACAGGATGAAGGTTATTCTTTTCATTCAGGTAGTCAATATTACATATATATTTCTAACAAATGTACATTTTTTTGTGGCAAAAGCATCACACTGGTAGCTATGGCCGGAACCAGTATGGTCTCCCCTTTCTGCAGGTGGGTTCGTTTGTCTTCATAAATCACGTGCACAGAGCCTTCTATGCACATATAAACGACAAAGGAATCAATTTTTGCATAAATTTTTTCCATAGGTTGATTAAACTGAAGCGTACTCACCTTAAAATGAGGGGTATCGACCAAGAGCACACTTTGATTGAGCTTTGGCTCATACTGGATTTTGTAGTCTGTTTTATCATTAAAATGCAACGCTTCTTCTGCTTCTGCCGTATGCAATTCACGAGGAAAACCGAAAGCATCCACACGATTCCAGTCAAAAATACGGTAGGTGCAATCGGAAGACTGCTGTATTTCGGCAAGCAAAACACCCTTTCCGATGGCATGCACTGTACCCGCCGGCACATAAAAACAATCCCCCTTCTGTACCGGGTAAAACACCAGCAACTGGTCAACATTCCCATTCTTAACCGCTTGGAGATAATCCTGCTTTTTCACTCCCTTTTTAAACCCAAGATAGATTCCCGCTCCCGCATCCGCATCAATAACATACCACATTTCCGATTTGCCATTGCAACCATAGCGACGCATCGCCAACGCATCATCGGGATGCACTTGCACCGACAAATCCTCTTGGGCATCAATATATTTGAACAATAAAGGGAATTGCAAACCATACTCATTGAACACTTTATCCCCGACCAGATCGCCCATATATACCTCTATCAACTCCTCCAAGTTATTTTCAGCCAAGAAACCATTCACCACTTCGCTGATCTGGTCTCCCACATCAAAAATCTCCCAGCTCTCGCCACAATGTTGGATATGGCCAACCTCTTTGCCCAATATTTTTTTCAACTTTTGTCCACCCCAAATCTTTTCTACAAAAAGAGGTTGAAATTTAAAAGGATAAAGCATAGTGAAATGGTTTTATAAACAGTCTATTTTTTGATGGTTACGGCAACAACGACAGCGACTCCTTCCCCTTTTCCCACAAAACCCATCTTCTCATTGGTTTTTGCCTTGATGGCGATCTGCTCTGCTGTCAGGTTTAGAATAGCGGACAAGCATTGCTGCATTTTCGGTTTGTAATCCATCAACTTGGGTTTCTCCAAAACGATGGTAATATCCACGTTATTCACGCTCCATCCCTGCTGTTGCAGTAAGCCGACCGTTTTTTGCAATAAGATTTTACTATCGATACCCTTATAGGCGGGATCATTGTCAGGGAAATGAGTGCCGATATCCGGCAATGCGGCGGCTCCCAACAAGGCATCGCAAAGGGCATGAATAACCGCATCTCCGTCAGAGTGGGCGATGCAACCCATAGAGGATTCAACAGAAACACCGCCTAACACAAGGGGCAATCCTTCTGATAGGCGGTGTGAATCATATCCGAACCCAACACGGTAATCCATAGCAACTACATTTACTAATTCATCTGAATACGACCTTGGGTACTGATTTTCTGTTTGTCAAACGAAATGAAATCAAAGGTTAGCGTGAAGCTCAATGTATTTTCCAATGGATGGTGTTGGTCCACCGTGAATAAATAAGAAACATCCAGACCGAAAATGCTATAATGAATCCCAGCACCCAAGGTAATAAACTGACGATTGCCTTTGGTAGGGTGTTCAAAGAAATAACCGGCACGTACAAACAGCAAGTTACGATAATTATACTCCGCACCTAACGACCAGTTCACTTCACGAAATTCCTCCAACGAACCGCCGGGGGCATCTGCAAAAGATTGGAAGATACCTTGTGCTACAGATACATCAGGATTCTTTCCATGGGCAATCACTGGTGTATTATCAGGGCCATACACGATTCTGCCATTCGTATCTTTTTCATATTCTGGAGGAGTGGGAACCAACAACTTGTTGGCCTCTACACCCAACATTAAAGAGTGATGTTCGTTGAAGTGCATCGTATAAGAAACACCTAATTTCAAGTTCGTAGGCAGAAAGTCTCTGCGCAACGTCCCTGAAGAATAGGACATCTTGTTACCAATATTGGAAATGCACAAACCTGCACGCAAGGTGTGGTTATGCAATCTCTTGCCTGCAAAACTCTGTTGATAGAACAACGAAATATCTGCTGCGCCTGCCATACCCGCCTGTGTTTCCTGCCCTTCTACAAATTGATTGGAAGTTAAATTAGAGTATATAAAACGAGGCGTGATTGCCAACGACAACTGCTCAATCAATTTACGGCTGTATGTAAGGTCTATGGCGAACTCGTTCGGGCGTTGGTCTCCCATCGACTGACCGTTAATATCCGTAAAAGCAATATCTCCCAAAGAAAAATAGCGTAATGAGAAAGCCAATGCATCATTATCCGTAACTTTCCAATACATTGACAGATACATCAAATTAATATCATTGACCAATTTCCTCAACCAAGGGCTATAAGAAAGTGAAAAACCAATCTTATTATCGCTAAAAACATACTTTGCAGGATTATAATGCTGGGAATTGACATCGGCAGAGGTAGCTGCACCCATATCCCCTAACGCCGCGCCACGAGAATCGGGAGCCACCATCAGAAATGGAACCGCAGTGGTGATCGTATTTAAATCCTGTCCTATCAAATTATGCCCGGATCCGCCCACATTTTGAGAATAACCCGTTAAAAAAGAAATACTTAAAACGGTAATTAATACAAAAATCTTTTTCATTTACCAATTAGATTAAAAAATACGTGGTGTGGTAACGCTAAAAAAACATTATTATTTTATAGCAGGACAATTTTTTCAATTTTTTCTGCTTGTTGTCCGTCGGCCGTTCTCACTTTCAAACGATAAACATAGGTTCCTTTTCCCAACTTATCCCCATAATCATCTCTTCCATTCCACTCAATGGGATTGCTACGGAAACCTGTATTTATTTGTGTATCAGTTAGCGTCTTCACTAATTTTCCAGAAATCGTAAAGATGGAAATAACAATATCCAGCGATGTATTCGGCTTGTTATGTTCAAAATAAAATGAGGTATGTGTAGTAAATGGATTCGGATAGTTTAAAACATGATCCAAGGTCAGCCCCTCGGCGGAAGCGACCACAAAATCAATGCTCTTTTCCGATACATTATTTAAAATATCCCAAGCGCGAACCTTTAAAGTATGCTTTCCCAATGATAAATTCTCGTAAGGATAACGCACTGTGCCACAATTAAAACTATCTCTTTCTGCCACATAATAATCATTTAATATGGTGTTATCCCCGTCATCCAAAATAGCAACCAAATCATGTCCGATGCCGCTACCCGTCGTATTGATCCCATAATCATCTTTTAACTTAATAAATAAGGTTGGAGAAGTATTGACCGTACCACCGCTTACAAACTTATCATCGTTCATATACACCTCTATTTCAGGCCCTTCATCGTCGTTTAATATTTCAGAGCCCATTCCCCCAATGATGGCGTTGGAATAATTTCCTGTGGCATCTATCATTTGGCCGTGTGCATAATAGCTAAACTTTCCATTGCCATACGCATAATTGATATCTTTGGGCAACATGAAAGAGAACTTGAAACCGCCGTTATGAACCGTAACATTTCCTTTAAACAGCACATTTTTCTGTTCTTCAAATTCAAAATAGCCACTCCCCGCATCATTCTGCAAAGTACGACTCACTATTTTCTTATCGTAAATGGAAGGCAGCAAAGTCCCTGAAAAATCATTGAGGCGACTACCATTGCTGTTTTCTATGTGGCCTACCACAGTAACACGTGTAAGTGCTCTTAACGTATCAGTAAAAGAGGCCACATCAACGCCATTAATGGAATCTGTAACAACTTTATATTCAGGTATTTTTAATCTCATTGCCGGATCTCCCAGCACATACAGCATATTCAATGAGTTGATGGCACCTCCCGAATTGTTCTTGGCAAGACGATTGATTTCTCCAATTGTTATCGGTCGGCCGTCAACCTTATCAAAAATATGGGTATAGAAATGATTGCCATAATTCAGGTTAGAACCTGTAAAAGCCACACGGGCGGTAGTAACCAAGCCAGCCACGCCACCATTCGCATTGAAAAAAGCCAATTCTGCAGGAGAGATGGCTGCTCTGTCATACCATCCAAACTCGCAGGTCAAGGTTACCATCCATGGCAAATTATATTTGTTTTGCCAATTCCGGATATCTGCCAACTCAATAATTCTTTCTGCTGCCCAGCCATACTTTCCCCCGTGCCCCACGTATGTAAAAAGCAAGCACCCCCGATTCATGCGGTGGTTAATATCCTTTGTGGCATCAGGATAGCGTTCAGAGGCCGAATAAGTAACTTGCTGATATGCATCAAGATATATTTTTTCAATATTGATATCCGCGTTGCTATTTTGAGAGATGGTCGCCGACTGGTCTGCGGCTGAAATATGGGTGGTTCCATCCTCGTCATCAGCAACAAAAGTGAGTACATTTTTCCAATCACCATAATTGGAGGAGCCGGTTTCATCGCCCAACACCTCCGCTGTAGAATATTGAATCGTTTTTTGCACAGCAATAGCGGCCTGCTCCACAGTAGTGGCAGGGAACCGCCCGACGGCAAGATCAACCATCCCCACACAATTATCCCCCTCCCCCTCATCCAACAAAGCAAAATAATCATCATTGGCTCTTAAACTATTATCACTCATAGCTGAAGCCGACTGATAATTAGGAACATACAATTTGCAAGTTCCTTCTATATTGCGGTAATCGTAGGAAGGCCGCCCAAAGAGCAACAAATAACGCGGATACTGCCCATTGGACTTATCATAAATCATTCTCATGTAATCCCTGATGGCCGTAACATCTTGCGCCCCTGAAGAAAATTCATTATAAACTTGTTGCGGGGTAACCACTTTCACCGACAAGCCATCCTGTTGGCGATGAAAATCCGCCAATTTTTCCGCCTGACTCACAAAATCCGGATAAGCAATAATCACCATGTCCACTTGCGAAGTACCATGCAGATTTTGCGGCAATACTCTTCCCAAATTAGAAACAGAATAAAACGCATTGCCATTGAATGCAATAAACCTTCGCAATGAATCTGCCGTGGCTTTAAAAGAAAAAGTATTTTCGGAAAGGGAACCCTGCATTTGTTTCACATTGGCGATGGAGGTAACATCCCATACTTGCACGGAAGAGGAACTGTTTTCCAATTGGAATCGGGCCACATTGCCATTTCCTATGCTATAAATGCTGCAAAAGGGCATTTGATTCCCTGACATCGTCAACTTTGCAAGCGCTTGCCATTCAATATAGTTTAAATAGCCAATGGAAGAGTATGTTGACTTTTCATATTGCAAGGTAACATTGGTCGTCCCATTCGCCAAAAATGACAAATCAGCCTGTTTGGCTTCCGCCCAATCGTTCCCGATGATGGAACTCACAGAAACTCTTCCAACAGATTGATTATTAACCAAAACTGAAAAAGAGGAAGCACGGGCAGAAGTCGCCGCAACTGCCAAAGTCAAACGCATTGGCTGCAAAACCACAGGAGGAAAATTCAGGGAATAGCTTCTTTCCACCACGGCATCATACTTGTCCCCATACCAGTTACGTCCACCCTCTCCAATATGCAATAAATCCTCCTCATAAAAGCCATACGCATCGTAAGTGGTGATGTCGGTAGTGGCTACCAACGAAGCGTTATCTTCTGTGAGTATGCGCTTCCCTGCCCCTATTCCTTCCACATTGACAAAATAGCAAGCTTCGTTGTGATATAAATTATAGTGGTGTTCAAAACGTTGGTCAGAAGACGAAAATGTCCAAGAATGAGGTCCTTCGGCATAAAACAGCAAATAATCGCCCTCTCCCATCATTCCATCGCCGCCGTCCGCCATCCAAACAGGCAGCTCCTGCAAATCATCAACCCCTGAATTGACATTCTTCTCGGGGAGCATCGCCCCACCGTTGCCAAAAACAGAAAGCAACTGGGAAGCGAAAGGCTGATTGACAATGCCCATTTCTTTCAATTCGGCAAAACTGATTTTATAGATTCCTGTATTCTTAACCCCCACTTTATACCAATTTCCCCGTTGCAAAACAGAATTTGCCACATACGTCTTGGATTTTTCCCCCATTTTGCTTTGTCCTTTTGGCGTAATCAAAACAGAGACACTCACCAATTTTTCATAACGGCCGCTGCCCACTTTGCGAATAGGGATAAAGCTCAAACAAGCATAATTCTGTTTCTTTTCAACCCCATTCTCCACATGGAAACCTATAGATGCAGCTGTAAAATCGGACGGAATGAGTGAAATTTCTTCCGAAGTCATGGGTACAAAAACCTCATTTTCCACTTTGATTTCAAATTCATCATAAGCCGTTGATGTATGAAAACGCTCAAAATAAGCGGGTAATGTCGGAAAGGCAGCAGCAGAAACGGCATCCTTAAAATAGAGCAATTGCTGAACTTCACCATGGGAATAAGCATATTCCAACGGCTTTTGCCATTCAATATCAATCTTTTTTTGAAAATTTTGGGCCTGTATATCAATTACTTGTAGGACAAATAAGAAAAAAAGGAGAACAACGACCAAAGTTTTTTTATTATTCATACGTTAGAGAGTAATGATAAAAACGTTACATAAACGAAATGCATAAATTAAAATTGCAAAAAAATAAAAAATGTTGATAACTTTTTATAAAATTATTCGTAGATTATCACTATAAATTGTTATTTTTGCAATCTTTTATTTGCATTGAAAATAAAATTTGGAATTATGCACAAAGGAATTCTTCACATTCTGGGTATCGTACTGCTGCTTTTGACAAGCAGTTTGCAGTTATCCGCACAAGATCCTCATTTTTCGCAATTTTATGCCAATCCATTATACTTAAATCCCGCTTTTGCTGGCACAAATGTTTGTCCTCGTGTCAGCACGCATTTCAGGGATCAATGGCCTAATATTCATGGAACCTACCTCACCTATTCTGCTTCTTACGATCAACATTTTGATAAAATTGCGGGAGGAATCGGCATTTTATTTCTTGGCGACCATCAAGGTCAAGGGACCATCAACACCTATGCAGCAAGTTTCATGTATTCTTACAAATTGAAAATTTCCAGAAAATTCAACATGCGCTTTGCTTTGCAAGCCACATACCAACAAAAGAGCCTGGATTGGAGCCGTCTGACATTTGGAGATATGATTGACCCGAAATATGGTTTTGTTTATGAAACAAACGAGACCGCTCCCACCAAACAATCCAAAGGGGTTGCCGACTTTTCTGCAGGGTTTATCGGATATACACAGAATTTCTATTTCGGTTTAGCCGTAAACCATGTTACAAGACCTTACGAAGGGTTTATTTCTGTTTCCCGTCTGCCTGTTAAGTGGACTGCCCACGTGGGCGGTTACTTCGACTTGAAACGCAAAAGTCGTAAAAGCCGCAGTTTCGGTGATATCTCCATCAGCCCGAACATCATTTACCAGCATCAATTGGAATTCCATCAATTGAATTATGGGTTCTATCTGAACTACTACCCCTTTGTTGTTGGTATTTGGTATCGCCAAAGTTTCAGAAATCCGGATGCCGTTATCTTTATGTTTGGTTTGCAACACGAGATGATTCGTCTGGCCTATTCGTACGACCTTACCGTTTCAAAACTTGCCAACCTTTCTGGTGGCGCACACGAAGTATCACTGCAATTCTTCTTCCCTTGTCCGGAAAGAAGAGTGGTAAAAAAAGACTTGAACTGCCCGACATTTTAATTTATACCTATTGTAATATATAAGCAAAATCATCGTTAGAAATATTGATTAAAAATAATCACAATGAATAAAATAACCAAAATTTCAAGTTTAGTTCTCTTTATCGCCTTTGCTTTATTGTTTAGCGCTTGTAAGAAAGAATACTCCCACACTACCGGCTGGGAATATAATAACGCTGAAAATGGCGGTTTTGAAGTGTATCCTTTTGTAGAACAAGCTACAGGCCCCGGCCTCGTTCTCATTGAAGGTGGTACTTTCGTTTTTGGTAGAATGGAACAAGATGTGATGTACGACTGGCACAACAACCCCCGTCGTGTTACCATCTCTTCCTTCTATATGGATGAAACCGAAATTTCAAACCGCGACTACAGGGAATATTTGTATTGGTTGGAACGCGTATTCATTCCTGCAGATTTGAAAACGGTTTATGATAACGCCTGCCCTGACGAAAATGTATGGCGTGAAAAGTTAACTTTTGCTGAAACACAGGTGGAATACTATTTCAGATACCCCGCTTACGATCACTATCCTGTAGTAGGCGTGAGCTGGCTACAAGCAACCAATTATGCAGCATGGCGTACCGACCGTGTTAACGAACAGATTTTGGTGGATATGGGATTTATCGATTGGAATCCGGACCCATCTCCAGAATTATACTTCAGCACAGATGCTTACTTAACTTACGAAACATACGAAATGGAAACTGACCACCGTTTGCAGAATATCTCTACCGGTGATTATCGTAATGTTAAAATGGAAGATGGTATCCTCTTGCCGAAATACCGCCTCCCCACCGAAGCTGAATGGGAATATGCTGCCTACGCTTTGATTGGCAATACCTTGAATGAAAGAATCTTGGAAAGAAAAATGTACCCATGGAACGGACATTATACCCGTACCGACGACAAACACTATTACGGCGACTTTGTTGCCAATACCAGACGTGGGCGTGGCGACTTGATGGGTGTGGCAGGTTATCTGAACGATGCTTCTGATATACCAGCTCCAGTTAACTCCTACTGGCCTAATGATTATGGCTTGTATAACATGGGCGGAAACGTAGCCGAATGGGTAATGGATGTTTACAGACAAACCTCCCATGGTGATGTATATGAATTCAACCCATTCCGTGGCAACTACTATGAAACCAAGAAGTTGTTGGAAGACGGCACAGTTGAAGAACGTGATAGCGTAGGACAAATTCCAATGGTTCCCGTTTCTGACTTCAAAAACGACAGAAGAAGAAACTACCGTCAAGCAGATAATATCAACTATTTGGATGGCGACTGGGCATCTCAAACCGATATGGATGTTTGGAAAAACAACTCTACCGATGCTACCAGCACAATGTATCCCAAAGATCTGCAAACCGCATATAATTATTCTCTCGTTGGCGACCACGCAAGAGTTTACAAAGGCGGTTCTTGGATAGATCCTGAATACTACGCCGCTCCAGGACACAGACGTTACATGGAAGAAGATGAATCCGCAAAAAATATTGGTTTTAGATGCGCTATGGCTCGTTTGGGCACTCCTTCCGGCGGTGGCGTTAAGAGAAAATAATCCACAATGATGATTGTTGTTACTGGTGCCGCCGGTTTCATCGGCAGCTGCATGATAGAAAAACTCAACGAATCAGGTCTTCACGACCTGATTCTTGTTGATGACTTTACCAAAGAAGCCAAAAAAAAGAATTGGCTCCATAAAAAGTACTGCGACAAGATACAACGCAACGAGTTCTTCCAATGGGCAGATCAAAATCATTCCCACATTGAAGCTATCATTCACCTCGGTGCCCGAACAGATACCACCGAAATGAATTATGCGGTGTTTGAAGAACTCAACGTTGACTACACCCAACATCTTTGGAGTCTCTCCGCCCAACATCATATTCCCCTCCTTTATGCCTCCTCTGCAGCCACTTACGGAGACGGCAACTTGGGATATGACGATAACGAGAAACTAATTCCCACACTTCAACCGCTGAATCCATACGGAAAATCGAAAAATGAAATTGACAAATGGATCCTCCAACAGATGAAATCTCCTCCAATGTGGGCCGGATTTAAGTTCTTTAATGTGTACGGACCGAATGAATACCATAAAGGAAGAATGGCCTCCGTAATCATGCACGCTTTTCATCAGATTAACGAAAAAGACATGGTAAACCTGTTCCGCTCACATCGTCCCGACTACCAAGACGGAGAACAAAAGCGCGATTTTATCTACGTTAAAGATGTTGTGTCTGTTTTATATTGGTTTCTCCAACATAAACATCCTGATGGGATCTTTAATTTAGGTACTGGCCAAGCACGTACTTTTACCGATTTAGCCACTGCGACTTTTACCGCCATGTCGCGGATACCGGATATCCACTTTATTGATATTCCTGAAGATATTCGTGACAAATACCAATATTTTACGGAAGCCAAGATGGGAAAACTGCGCCAAGCAGGGTGCCAACACCCGTTTCATACCTTAGAAGACGGCGTTAGCGACTATGTGCAGAACTATTTAATGCGCGACTTGGCTATCTATTAGTCGGAACCTACTTGTAAATCTTCAATTTTTGTCCTTCACGGATAAAATCCGACTTGAGATGATTCCACTTTTTGAGTTGCGAAACATACACATGGTATTTTTTCGCAATTTTGCTTAATGTATCCCCCGATTTTACCTTATAATATATAAGCTTGGGTTGCGGTTGCAGAGACGTTGACAAAGAATTTTGGGCAGGGTTGTTACTTTCCGAAGAGACCACCCCAACATTTTTTAAAGAGTCGGAAGTGATTTCCGGCAAGGTATCTTCCGGCAAGGTGGGCATCCCATCACCATCGCACTCAAAAATACGGCGTGCCCCCACATATTCCCGTGCATAATAGTCTGAATTGGACCGGTCGTACCTTACCCCCTTCTTGTGTGTGGAAGCATGGATAAAGGTAAAATGATGATTCGAATCCACCTCAACCACCATACCCACATGTCCTACAGAACGTTTGTAACGATGAAAGAAGACCAAATCACCCCTGCGAATGTCTTTTTTATCCACCTTTTTCCCAACAAAATATAAATCAGGGGAACTCCTCGGCAACGTCAATCCAAACTGCTTATGGACATAATACATCAATCCTGAACAATCGAATGTGGACGGACCTGCCGTACCATAACGGTAGGCACAACCTTTTTTTGACTCCGCCAAGGCAACCACAGAATCAATTTTGGAACAATCACTAACCGGTATGGCCCTATGCTCCTTTAAAATTTGTTCAGGACGCAGATTCTCATTTTGGCTATAAGCAGAAAAAAACAGTAAAATAATACTCCAAAATATATTAATTCTTCTCATAATCAATTTTTTACAAATATATCAGAACCAACATACCGTTTAATAACATTGAAAATTAGTAACGTTATTAAACAAAAACAATCTTGATGGTGCAAAATTAATAAATTGTTTGAGTAACGGGGAAAATAGTTCAAAGTTTTACTATAATAAATCCTAAAAAGGATATGAAAAAAATTTCCGGAAAAGATGATGCAAATTGAAAATAGTATTAAAAATCTGATTTATAATAAATTACATAAAAGTAAGAAAACCTATTCCCGATAAAAAATTATTTTTACAAATATGGTCAAATAATTAAAAAAAAATTTATTTTTGCACTCTCAAAATATGGCGATTGTAGCTCAGTTGGTTAGAGTACCGGATTGTGGTTCCGTGGGTCGTCGGTTCGAATCCGACCTGTCGCCCGAAAGAGAAGCAGCGATTTGTAAACACAAGTCGCTGTTTTTTTGTTCCATTGTATTTCCAAGAGTAGGGAAAGCTCACTATTGCCATATACCAATTTACCTAATCCACAACAGTGATAATCTGGTTCAATTTAAGCGAATATGCGAAGGTGCATTTATAAGCTGTGCTGTACACATAAAACATATCCATCCCTTCTGGACGGTAAAGCAAGAAATTGCAAATATCCGTCGGCGTGATGAAAGGATTGTTTGTCAAATGTGAATGGCGGATAGATTCAACATCGCCACCATCTTCAGTTTTCGTGCGAAGTGCCAACAAAGAATTATGGTATTTCCGAAAAGCAATGGGATTCAAGTCTTTGTCAAAATCAATAGAGTAGTCATTACCAAACGGGATTACATTGTCAAGGATTGTTCCCTGAATGATGTACAGCCTTGTAAGGTCATCATTGATACGGACAATATCTATATTCGGACTGCCGAATGACTGGGAGGCAAAGTACAACGAGTCCCCGTATTTTTCTACAGCCCTATTGATTATTTTGTCTTTTCGTTCCAAT
>JAEEUY010000103.1 GCA_016290715.1 Bacteroidales bacterium | reverse complement strand
ACCAGAATTGACCTATATGATCAATACGGGTGTTTATATCCTCAACTCAGGGTGTATTGATGAAATCCCTCAAGGCGAGTTTTTTCATATCACCCAACTGATGGAAAAAATTAAAACCCGGGGTGGCCGTGTGGGCTGTTTCCCTGTGAGCGAACATGCTTGGAAAGACATGGGCGAGTGGCCTGAGTATTTGAAAATGATAGATGTGTTATAGTTTTTTTAACAAATTATGATGGAAAATAGAAGATACAGCATTTTGCTTATTGCGTTCGACTGTCATTATTCTCATTTGGATAGATTTGTAAAATTTTTGAAAAAGGTAAATCCTTTGGTGGAGATTACTCTTTTTGCAGACCATGAAGATATTTCGGACGATATAAAAGAAAATGTATTTGAAATAATATACAGACGTTATTATAAAGGTTATATTAGGTCAAAACGAATTTCTCGTGTTGCGAATAAAATATTATTGTATAGGCAATTTAGGGGCTTGTTGAAATGTGGTAAATTTGATATAGTAAACATTCACTTCTGCCAGTATTATATGTATTATTATATGCGGCTTTTGAGAAAAATAGGCAAAAAGATAGTCATAACACCATGGGGATCGGATGTTTTAAGGTTGAACTCTAAAATAAAACAGAATCTTCTTGGAAAGGTTTATCGTAATGCTGATATGATAGCGGCCCCTTCCAATTCTCAACTTGGAGTTAAAATAGTTTTTGGGTTTGGAATAAATGAAAACAAAATGTCTCCGTTGTTATGGGGTTCAGAGACAATTGATTATATTAATGAACATATTGATGAGGTTACAAGAGAAGATGCGAAATTGCAATTGGGCCTAGATGGCAAGTATCTGATAACATGTGGTTATAATGCATTCTCTGAACAAAGGCACGAAACAATAATAGATTCTATTTCTAAAATAAGTGAATATTTGCCTTCAAATACTGTATTGCTTTTTCCTGTTACATACGGAAATAATAAAAAGGATGCTTATGTACAGTTGTTGAAGGAGAAAGTGGATACATTGAACCTAAATGCTATATTTTATGAAAATTATCTTTCGGTTCACGATGTTTTTTTACAGAGGCGGGCTTCAGACATTTTTATCCACGTTCAGACGACTGATGCTGGGAATTCTACGGTAATGGAATATCTAATTTGTGGAAATAAAGTGTTGCATGGCGTATGGATGCATTATAAGTGGCTGGATTATGAACCGAATTTTTATTATCCAATAAATAATCTTGATGAGCTTTCAGACAGTATCATAACTGCATATAAGTCAGAAAAGCCCGTTCTTCCAGAAGAGGTCGTTAATGAAATAAAAAAACGAGGTTGGTCTGGTAGGATGCCTTCGTGGAACGAGGCCTTTATGGGATTGCTGCAATTTAATAGTGTAAAATAATACTAATAATCATATATGAAAACCATAGGACTCCCTATTTCCCATAAAGAAAACGAACGCCGCAGGGCGTTGGTTCCAAACGACATCCAATTTATCAAACATCCAGAGATGATCTTCATCGAAACAGGCTACGGCGAAGTGCTGGGCTTTACGGAAGAGGATTATATCAAACGGGGTGTAAAAGTCGGTACCCGCAGCGAAATCCTGTCCAAAGACATCATCTGCGATCCCAAGATTGGCGATGCAGAGTATCTGGAACAACTCAACGGCCAAACCATCTTTGGTTGGGTGCATGCGGTGCAGAACAAGGACATCACGGATAAGATCATCACCCATCGGCTTACTTCCTATGCATGGGAAGACATGTATGAGGAAGGTCGCCATTCCTTCTGGCGCAACAACGAGATTGCGGGTGAGGCAGCCGTGTTTCATGCCTATATGTGCCACGGCATCTTCCCTTACCATACCAAAGCTGCTGTGTTGGGAAGAGGCAATATCGCCAGAGGCGCCATCAAGACACTTAACTTTATGGGGGCCGAGGTCGTCCAATATGACCGGAAACAAGAGGCCTTGTTCCGAAAAGAACTGGACCGCTACGACGTGGTGGTCAACGGCATCCTGTGGGACACCTCCCGCAAGGACCATATCATCTATCGTGAGGACCTGAAACGGATGAAGCACAATGCGCTGATTATCGACATCTCATGCGACAGAAACGGAGGGGTGGAGACCAGCGTGCCCACCACCATCGAACATCCCATCTATGTAGTCGATGGCGTCACGCATTATGTGGTGGACCATACGCCCACCTTGTTTTGGAAAACGACTTCCGAGAGTCTGAGCGGGGAATTCGTCAAATATGCCGATGCTTTTATTGAGGGCAGAGCCAACGACAATCAAGTTCTGAAAGGTTGCCATAACTTTGAGAAAGGTGAGATTCTGGACGACAGGATTCGGAAGTTTCAAGGGAGATAAACAGAAGAAATTCTATGGCTAATAACAAAAGAACACCTTGGTCCATTATCAAAGGCATTTGGATTAGAAGCCTTTCCATTATAGCCCAATTCACATTCCCTGCTCAAGTGACAACGATGATTCATCGTATGCGTGGCGTGCATGTAGGGAAATGCTCGAAGATTACCCGTACGGTCATCATCGAGGACTCACGCCCCGATTTGATTACCATCGGCAAGAACGTATGGGTGACGGCTGGATGTCAGCTGCTTTGCCACCAACGTGACCTGAGTCAATATAAAGTGGGTACGCCTGTGATGGACCTGCCGCTGAAATATGCGCCCATCGTCATCAAAGATGGTGCCCATTTGGGTATTGGCAGTATCATCATGCCTGGTGTAACGATAGGAGAGGGCGCTGTTATCGGGGCCGGATCTGTTGTTACCCGCGATATCCCACCATATTGTGTGGCAGTTGGTGCGCCTGCAAAAGTGATTAAAACGTTTGAAAAGAAAGATTAGACCGAGATGCGATATATTTTTGAATTAAACCACCCAAAGCATTACTATCAGTTCAAATATGTAATGCGTATTTTGAAAGAGCGAGGGCATGAATGCCTCGTTTTGGCCCGTGACAAGGATGTGTTGCTGAATGTGCTGAAAGAGGAGAATGTGTTGTATGAAATATTTGGTAAGCATGGAAAGAAGATGTCCGAGAAAATACTGGGCACATTTTCAATCATCAGGAATTACAAGCATATTGTAGCGCGGTTCAAACCGGATGTCATTGTGTCAAAGGCATCATTCTACGGATGTTACACTGCAAAAAAATGCGGTTGCAAATCAGTTATTTTCCCTGACTCGGAAGTTGTCAAGGTGACGAACAAATATGTTGTTCCCTTGGCAACGAAGGTGGTGACACCAAATTCTTTCGGTTTGGATTATGGCAAAAAGCATGTCAGAATAAATGGTTTTTTTGAAGATTGCTATTTGGCTCCAACTGTGTTCAAGCCTGATGCGAAGATTTTGGAGCAATATGGCATAGAAAAACCTTATGCCGTTTTTCGATTTGTGGGCTGGTTCGCCAACCATGATGTCGGGAACAACGGATTCACCCATGAGCAGAAATTGCAGATGGTCCATGAAGTCGAAAAATACATGAAGGTTTACATCTCTTCTGAAAAGCCGCTTCCGGATGAACTCAAGCATTGCCGGCTTCCTGTCCCTGCTTCGATGATTCATCATGTGCTGGCTTATGCAGACCTCTATCTTGGCGATTCCCAGACCATGGCAACGGAGGCAGCGTTGTTGGGAACCCCTGCCATCCGGTCCAATTCATTCGTTGGGGAGAACGACATGACCAATTTCAAGGTGTTGGAGAACCAATATGGCTTATTAAGAAATATCGGGACTTTTGATGAGGTGATGAGAGTTTTGAAGGATTTTTCATCAAAGTCAAGAAAGGAGGAGTGGTTGGGGAAAAAGGACAGGTACTTTGAATCAACAGGTGATTCCAACAAAAGGATTGTTGAGATTCTTGAAAATGTCTGATACGCCTCCCTTATCCATAACCGAAAGTACTTTTTGCTGACAGAATTATGATTAAACTTTTCATTAGCAGCGTACAACAGGAATTTGCCACAGAACGTCGCGAGTTGGTGGCGTATATCCGTCAGGATGCTGTTCTTGGAAGATTCTT
>JAEEUY010000010.1 GCA_016290715.1 Bacteroidales bacterium | reverse complement strand
CGAGGAGGTTAAACTTTTGATTTTCAACTCAAACCGCTGATTTTGCAACCAATCTGGACTGCGGCTTGAATTGGGCTGCAAAGGTAGGAAAAAGTTTTGAAATACAATAGGATAAGTTTAAAAATTTTCCCCTGCCCTCATCGCGGGTGGTTGGTGAGCCTGTCGAACCACGACCCGCGATCTCCTAAAGGGCAGGGGAAACTCTTGCTGTTGCTAGGTGTCCTCTTCTACTCCCCTATCACTAGCGTCTTAGATGTTGTGGCATTCGAAATGTACACATAGCCTTTGCCGGGCTTGAGTGTGGTGAGCGTACCTTCCCACACAGAGCCGTTATAAACGGCGAAGCCCTCGTCTTGTGAGATGACCTTGTCGCCTTCGGCAGGTGAGAAGTTAGTAAAGGCAGTGGTAATTGGCTTTGCTGTACCGACGAAGCCGAACCAGTTCTCACCTTGGTTGATGGTGATTGTGGCCGAGGTGATGGGAACACCTAATAAGGAGAGCGTGCAGGCGGTGTTGGTTTGAATCCTGTACATTTGGCCGGGAGAGATGCTCTGCAAATCGCCGGACCAGGAACCGTCATTTTGTTGTGCCGATCCTGAATCTTGCGAGTCGATGCGAATGCCCTTTGTTCCAAGCGTGGTTTCCATCAGGCTTAGTAAGGTTTCCCTCTCCACGGTGGGTGCCCACCAGTTCCAGCCTAACGTCAAACTCGATATCTGTGCCCCTGTGGCAGGCTGGCGCTCGAGAATAGGAAATCCGCCGTTGACCATTGCTGTGTCCGCCACCCAATGACGATAGACGCCTAATGTATCGTATGTATCTACCCAAGCGTTAAGGGCCGAAAGGAGGTCGGTGTAGGAGGTGCCAGCGATGGTTACAGGATTATTCAAAACACAATTATTGTCAAATGTTGCCGTATCTGCTAAGATATAGGGATAGACAAGCAAAGCATCATCTCTTCCTTCAAATGGAATTCCCTCCCTAAATTGAGCATATACGTTATGCATCTCACCATTAATACTAATATCACCTATTGACAAACCAGTATAATTGAAATAAACAGTACTATCATATTCTATTTCACCAGCATTATAGCAGTTAGTAAAACTACCACTGCTGTCGCCAACCAAACCGCCACGCGAAATGAGTTGAGACTTACCCAAAGAATAAATATCACAATGTGAGTAACAATTGTTAACAATTACATAGGGCGATTGCACGCTACCCAATAAGCCTCCGGTAGATCGATCCGCATAAATCACTCCTGTAGCAGAACAATTAGTTACAGTATTCTCGTCTTCACCCCCGTTTAGCATGCCACCAATTCCACCCACTGCGGTACGTCCCATAATTTGAGCATTCTCAATATGGCAATTGTCAATATTATAGGCAGATATACTATACCCAAATAAGCCTCCGACCCATTCACGACCAGCAAACACTCCATCTTTAATTATCATATTACGTATCGTAGTATTATACAGACCTCCAACAAAACCAACGCCTCTTGCTTCTGAAACGGATTCCCTGCAAATAAGGTTTGATATTGTATGGTTATTTCCGTCAATTGTACCCCAAATACAATCCAATGGCTTCCAACGATATGCTCCCATATCAATATCATTCAAGATAGAAATCGTCTTCCCTTCGAAACAATCCCATTGATTCCTTTTATTAAACCACGCCAAACCCTCAGCAGAAGATATAGTCACATTTCCTTCGCTATCCACAACATAACCTACAGGCTGCTCGGTGACCACATCCACCCAATATAGTTTATCCACGAAAAGTTTGACAGGTAGCCCCCAGCCAACAGTATCTTCTCCCCCACAAATGGGACGTACATAGAATGTGTAATCTTTGCCTAAAGTCAAGCCCTCTATAGTATCATTCGTTGAATTAGCACTATGTATAACTGCGCCGCTCTCTGGTACACCTTCTGAGACACACTTCACCTGCCACTCTTCAGCTTCTCCTGTCTCAGTCCATGATAATGCAACCGCAAAACCATCATCAATCTCTATATTTCTTGCAGTCAAGTTTTTCACATTAGGGCAAGTTGGTTCATAATATTCAGCGAAAACAGGAAAATGCAACTCGTCGTCCCAGATCCATGTTCTTAATTCGGGAGAATTGTTTTCAATTACTTTATTGTTCAATGCGGTTAACAAATCCATATTACCCAACGAATAGTTAACCGCGGTATCTTGTATTATTCTGCCAATGGTATCTCCATCCACCCTAAAAGTGGCAATATTATTCGCAGATGCCACCTGTATTCCGTGTCCGTTTGAAAAACCGAAAAAATAATACAATGTGGCAATAGAGTCATATTCTGGAGCCCAAAGGCGTTTGGTGTTTTTTATGTCTGCATAGCAATTATCATAAGAGCCGCCATAATCTATTCCAGTAAGAAGGCCTGGCCCAAAAATATCACTATTGCAAGATTGCCATTGAAATGAGGCTCCTTGACTTGAATAACAATTATCAAAATCAGAATACAAATTCCATCCAACAATGCCTCCGTTAACTGTTTGGCTATAATTTTCCCCAATGGCATAGCAGTTTGTTACCTTTGAGTAATCTGAGCGTCCAAACAAACCTCCTACAGCCCCTCCTCTGTTTCTCATAAAATAATCTGTTGATGAACAATTTATAATCACCGAATGGTCAACACATGCCGCAAAAGCCCCCGAGCCTCCGTCACCACAAATTATCGCATTCTTCAAATGCAAATCTGAAATGGTATCACCGGCATAATAACGGAACATACCAGTCCCATTGATGAAATACCCTGTTCGAAGGTTATTGATAACATGGCCTTGCCCTTTGATCTTCCCATAATAGGCAATTGGTTTCCACAAATGACCTTCCAAATCAATATCTCCGTCAAATACAATCGTTCTGCTGTTTTCCTCTGTTGGTGTATCATAAGATTCACATTGCCTAATCCACCATGCAAATCCTTCAGCTGACGAAACTCTGACAACACCATCCACCAACTCGAAGCCCTCAGGTTCCTCCACCACAAAATCGGGCCAATACTTTTTCTTATTAAGAATAATAGAATTCCATTGACTATATGTTTCCTCTCCGCAAACCGAACGGATTTTAACCTCACAATTGTCATACTGAGCAACATCTTCAATCAGTATTGTGGAGGTGTCACACATTTCAGTACTATCGTTCCATGCAACCTGCCATTGTGTAGCAGAGCCGTTTGCTGTCCAATTCAGCCTAAATCCGGATGATTCTTGAATAGCTTCAATATTTGATACCATTCGACAATCTGCAGCATCACTCACAAGCAAATGGAATTCGTTTTCGAGCAAGCCTGCACAATATGCCTCTATGGTAAATCCATGTTTAGTAGAAACTATCGGAGAAAAGTCATTTGATACATATTGTTGGAATTCCGGATCATTAGGCAGATTTGCATTGGGCCATCCTACTCCCAATGGTTCCCAAACACAAACCAAAGAATCTTTATTGACACCATCATATACCATAACTGCATGACCTTCTTCTATTTCAAAAACATCCAATACCAATTGCCCTGAACCATCAACAGGTGAAAAATGCAGTACGATAGGTCTTTCACCTCCATAATCATCATAATCCATTTGGTAATCATTGTTTGCACTTACATTATATAAATGAATCGGGGTAGAGACTATGTAATAATCATGATCTCCATTATATATACCAGATGAAAGATCAACTTCTGGACGATAATTACATAACACTGTTTGATATGGATTATTTGGACGAATACCCACTATTGCCTGTTGCCAATAATTAAACTCCCAAGAAGGATTGATTACTGATGTAAGATACCAACCATCACAATCGCCACTCCAACCAAAATTAAAATGGAAATAATCGTCTTCTTTGTAACCATCAAGAACAAAAGCATGAGAGATAAGACCATTCGTCCCTGTGTAAAAAACAGGAGCACCACAATTTATTTCATCTTTCAAAAGTGTTGTCCATTCGTTTCCAGTATACATGTGTCTGTCTGCATAGCCAAGTCTGTCTGAATAGCCAAAATGATTAATGAATGAGGCACGAGTGTTCTCTTCATACGCTCCACTACCATACGCTCCATACTGCATTGAATTGGCGACACCACAATCATACATCAATTTTGCTACAGCAGTTATTTCTTCTTGAGTGCTTGTTGATGAAAGAACATCGGGCATGTTTTCATAGTCATAATATGACTCTTCATAGTTCACAGTGATTGTTCCGTATGTATTCTGATAGCTTTCGTAACTATGAATACCTTTACCTTGTGTAGGGTATTCCCAATAATTGATAATCTGCGCCATCGCTGTCGCCACACAACCCGTCAAAACATGTCCATCCGGGCCATCAGCATCTTCAGGACACATCGCATTATAATACTGTCCTTGGTCCCAAGTGGTGGTCAGCAGCGGACCCACTTGAGTCCTGTCTCGGTTTTCGCTCAGCATTCCATTAGTCTTCACAAAACGCCATTGTTGATTAGTGGCCTCGTCGGGCTGAAGGTTTCGCTCAACGGCGTATTGGATCTGCTCCGCATACTCCTGAAGGATGTCCTGTAACTGAATCGGAACGTCGTTTATGTCGAATTGCCGTCCCTCATCGGAATAACCGAGAATGGGATAGGCACAGTCATCCGCCGCCACGATGACGAACCCATTCGGCGTGTTAAAGACATGGAAAGCCGCATCGCCACGGCTGATACTGTAGGTGGTCACCAACTGGAGGTCTTCCGCGCTGCGCAGCGGCACCCTGGTGTTGGCGTTCAGGAACTTCATGCCCACCTCGCGGACGGTGCGCATATCAACAGGGTTAGCGTTTGCGAGCAATGATGCTACGACAAGCAATATCGTTGCCATCAGGCGTAAACTTTTCATTTTCATAATATAAGGTATTTAATTTGATTTTAATATTCTATTGAACCGCATAATGAGGCCTACAAAGATAAAGAAATTATCCTCGCGGTCGATAAATCCTATCATTAATTAATCTTTTTTTTCAACAGCTTTTTAAACAGCACATTTTGGTACTATTTTTGCATTCAACCCATACGGTTTTTCAAAATAAATCATATTTTTGCAGGGTCAAACCAATTTGAAACGTCAAACTAAAACAATAAACAATGAAAAAAACTTTAGACTTCCTCTTATGGATTGCCGCTGCGTTGAGTAGCTGCGATACGATTAACAACCTGGCCGGCAGCGAAATCGCTAACGCCATCAGCGAGAACCTTACCGAACAGATCACCTCGAGGACCAACGCTGATCCCGACGCCGTGGCCGCAGCCGCCAGCTCGCTGGCCTCTG
>JAEEUY010000102.1 GCA_016290715.1 Bacteroidales bacterium | reverse complement strand
TGAAAAGCGGATCATTTCGCCAGCTCCTCAAAAGCGGCCCTGTGTTCTTTCAGGATACGCGCCGCCACTACGTCGATTTTTTCATCATCGGTCATTTCAAAATACGGCGTGCTGTCCACGTCTACCAGAATGTATTTGGGCCGGTTATTCTTGAAAATCACCGCCTGACCGTGGGTGTCGGCAATGCGGGCCACCCGGGAAAAGTTCTGGTTGGCTTCCGTGGCTGAAACGATGGTGTTGGTGTTGATGGTCATGTTCATCCCTCCCCAATCCCATTGTACCACAAAGAATAGGCATGATTCAACCTATTTTGTCAGTCTTTTTCCCCAAATGAAATAATCAGGAATAGCGTATTTGTCAATAGTTTTGCTTCGGCTAAATGTCCGCGCAAAGGGAGTGTTACTCTATCGGGGTTATCCTCCCTACCTAAACAAAAATCTTAGGTTGAAATATAATTTGACTCGATAAATGAAATAAAATGGGAGGCTTCACTAGAAGATGTGGGTAAATTGTCGAGGACAAACTTATGATTTGCACGGGTTTACATGGAGCAGACATATGTGATAGCCTGTCTGGCAAGCCAGCCATCAATTCCCGCCTATACGGATGGCGGGATTGAATGCTGGCTCGACAGCTGGCGTACATCACATATGTCAGAGGCTCCATGTCAACCCTGCAAATCTTTTTATTGTCATGCTTCTATGGCCTTCGGCTACCCACACTTTCTATGGAAGAGCCAAATTTGGTTCATTATTTTCTCTTGGGAAGGAAATCCTATTTCCTGCCTGCATATGCTCCATGGTTGAAAGTACGCATCATTCAATGAACAGCTTAATAACGCTTCGCCAGTTCCTTTCTTACAGCACGAATGTTGGCGTCCATTTCCTGTAGCCGAGCATCCAGATCTTCCGCAATAATTTCTTTCGCATCCAGAATAAACGCGATTTTTTCTGCTGTGGCAAGAATATGTGCTTCCACTTCCGGCCCAGCAGCCAAATCTTCCACCTTGTCATTTTCTTCATCTACCTTGAAAATATGGTCAGGGATACCATTACCATCTATATCGTCGATATATAGATCGAAGTAGCCATTGCCTGTAATATCTACGGCAAATCGATCAATGTTGCCATCCTTATCAATATCCACCAGCGCAATGTCTGCCTCTTTATCTCCGTCCAAATCAATCAGGATTTCGTTTCGACTTCCCCGAACCAAATGACTATGCAGTTCCTTGTCAGTTTTTAAGGCCAATCTTGCCTTCATCAATGTACCCATGCTTCTCCATCCTTTCGTATCAGATATATTTCTTACTTGTAACGAATTATAACATGAAGAAAGTTGTGAAACAAGTGAATCATATATATACGAAACATAAATGCCAAATAATGTTTTATAAATAGAAATCAGACGGTGAAAAACTGTTTACAGCAATTTTCCAATAAAGAGATGACTCATCTTCATTTTTTGGCTCAGTTCTTCTGCCGTCTCCTTTTTGCCGGACCGATACCATATCATCAACCCAAGCGGCAAGGTTGCAGACAAAAAATCCAAAAGGAATGTCACATCGTCCTCTGTGACCGTACGGTATTTACTCGCGTGGATTTGAATCAGATCTTTATGTTTGAAGGTTGCTTCATAAAGAATATCCATGTGCTGTCCTTCCACAAGCGCTTTCATCAGATTGACGTGCCGCATCCATTCCCGCACCATGTAGATGCAGGCTTCCCGCACTGTATAATCGCCTTGATTCAGTTTGTTGCTGATGTGGCGCATGATATTTTCACACTGATAAGAGAGCACATCCGTCAGATTATCAAACAATCGGTAAAAGGTTGCCCGTCCAACGGCACAGGCGGCACATACCTCCGAAACGGTGATAATGGAAATCGACTTCTTTTCCAAGCAGGATTCCAAGCCTTCTATAATTGCTTTTGCGGAACGCTGGGAACGGGCATCTTGCTTGATATGATACATAGTTTCTCTCCTGTGTTTCATAAAATAACAAAACAATTGTATCATATTTTTCACTATGATACAATAACAATCACGAGAAGCTGCAATTTTCAGCTTCATCATCCAAAAAGGAGCTGACAC
>JAEEUY010000101.1 GCA_016290715.1 Bacteroidales bacterium | reverse complement strand
GAAAGCGGCGTTGGGTGGCAAGTTGGAGGCAATAGTTTCTGGAGGTGCGGCTATTCAACCGCGCTTGGCCCGCATTTTTTGGGCAGCCGAAATGCCTGTTATAGAAGGGTATGGCTTAACGGAGACCTCTCCCGTAATTGCTGTCAGCAACTTTTTTGAAGGGGGTGTTACCTTTGGCGCAGTAGGTGAAAAACTGCCAGGTATTGAGGTGAAAATTGCCGCTGATGGCGAAATCCTTACCCGAGGACACTGTGTTACCCCCGGCTACTATAAAGCCGATCAGTTAACAAAAGAGGCAATTGATGACGAAGGGTGGTTCCACACCGGCGACATCGGGGAGTTTGACGAACACCAACACCTGAAGATTACCGGTCGTAAAAAAGAGATGTTTAAGACAGCTTTTGGCAAATATGTGGTTCCTACGCTCATTGAAAGCAAGTTAAGTGAGGATTCTCTAATTGACAATATCATGGTAGTGGGCGAAAACAAAAAATTTGCCGCGGCCTTGATCGTGCCTAATTTTTCCGATTTGCGCTCTTGGTGTAATCGGAAATCCATCCCTTATACCACGAATGAAGAGATGATCAAGCATCCTGACGTATTGAAAAAATATAAGAAGGTGGTGGATAAGTATAATGCTGAATTGGGTGAAACAGAACGTATTATCCGATTCTCCCTGATCGACTATGAGTGGAGCGTGGCTACAGGGGAATTAACACCAACGCTGAAATTGAAACGTCCGTTTATCAATCAGAAGTTCGCAGAGAAAATAGAAGCGTTGTTTAACTAGATTACTAAAATAAAATTATACAGAAATGAGACAGTTGATAGAATGTGTGCCTAATTTTAGTGAGGGCAGAAATCCTGAAATAATCAAACAAATTACCGATGTGGTGGAAACGGTGGAAGGGGTGAAACTGTTGGATGTGGATCCCGGAGCCTCTACCAACCGTACAGTGGTTACTTTTGTCGGTGAACCGCAAAATGTATTGGAGGCGGCGTTCCGCGTTATTCGCAAGGCGCAGGAATTGATTGATATGCGTTTTCACCACGGAGACCATCCGCGTTTTGGAGCAACGGATGTTTGCCCGCTGGTTCCAGTGGCAGGCATTACGATGGAGGAAACTGCCGAATATGCTCGTCAGTTGGCACAAAGGGTTGGAAATGAATTAAATATACCTGTTTTTTGCTACGAAAACTCCGCTTTCAAACCGGAACGTCGGAATTTGGCCAATTGTCGGAAAGGAGAATATGAAGCGCTGAAAGAACGGATTTGTACGGAGGAATGGAAACCGGATTTCGGTCCTTGTGAATTTACAGAGAGTGTGGCTAAAAGTGGCGCAACGGCTATCGGTGCCCGCGATTTCCTCATCGCCGTGAATTTTAATCTGAATACTACTTCGACACGTCGCGCCAATGCCATCGCTTTTGATGTGCGCGAAAAAGGTCGCCCAAAGAGGGAAGGTAACCCGATAACGGGAAAAATTGTAAAGGATGCAAATGGCGAAAATGTGATGATACCGGGGACGCTGAAAGGAACTAAGGCTATTGGCTGGTTCATTAAAGAGTACGGGGTGGCACAGGTATCCATGAATATCACCAATATGCGCGAAACACCGTTGCATGTCGCTTTTGAAGAAATTTGTAATAAGGCGGCGGCACGTGGCGTTCGCGTTACAGGAACGGAAATCGTTGGATTAGTGCCAAAGTCTGCACTGATAGATGCAGCCCACTATTTCTTGAAAAAACAGCAACGATCCTTGGGAATAGATGAAGCGGAATTGATGAAAATTGCTATCAAATCCATGGGACTGGATGATCTGAAACCGTTTGTTCCGGAAGAAAAAGTAATTGAGTATCTGATAGCCAAAGATAATAAAGTCAGTCGTTTGGTGGATATGACCTGTGAGGGGTTCGCGAACGAAACCGCTTCAGAGAGTCCTGCACCTGGAGGCGGTTCCATTTCAGCCTATATGGGAGCATTGGGCGCAGCTTTGGGAACTATGGTGGCCAATCTTTCATCGCATAAACCCGGCTGGGATGCACAATGGGAATTCTTCTCCGATGTCGCTGTAAAAGGTCAAAAAATAAAAGAGGATTTGATCAATCTGGTGGATGAAGATACCAATGCTTTCAATTTGATAATGAATGCTTTCGGCCTTCCCAAAGGAACGGACGAAGAAAAAGCTGCCCGCAAAAAAGCCATTCAAGAGGCTACCAAATATGCAACGGAAGTGCCGTTCCGTACAGTAAAGCGTTCTTTTGATGTTTTTGAAATTTGTGAGACCATGATTGACAAGGGAAATCCTAATTCCATAACCGATGCGGCCGTGGGAGTCCTCTGTGCTGAAGCAGCGGTTACGGGAGCCTATTTCAATGTGAAAATCAATGCCTCTTCTTTGGATGATAAAGCTTTTGCTAACCAAATTGTGTCAGAGGCACATGATTATTTATTAAAAGCCAACGAAATCAAACAGCGTCTTTTTAAAACCGTTGATGAAAAATTAAATTTTTAAGAGATAATTAGTTAATAAAAAAATAAAAGAATATCATGAAGATTAAAGATGATTTTACTACCCGTCATAACGGTCCCAGCTGTGAAGAAGCTGAAAAAATGCTGAAAACTATCGGCGTCAAGTCGATGGACGAACTGATTGAGAAGACCGTGCCGGCCGCTATCCGCCTGCCGAAGCCGCTCGACCTGCCCGAAGGGATGCAGGAGGGCGAATACCTCAACCTCGTCAACGCCAAGATGGCCAAGAACAAAATGTACCGCTCCTTCATCGGAATGGGGCATTACAATACCTATACTCCCGCTGTGATTCTCCGCAACGTGTTCGAGAATCCCGGCTGGTACACCGCCTACACTCCCTATCAGGCAGAAATCTCCCAGGGGCGTATCGAAGCCCTGCTCAACTACCAGACGATGATTTCTTCCCTCACCGCCATGCCGCTGGCCAACGCCTCCATGCTCGACGACGCCACCGCCGCCGGTGAGATGATGCTGATGTTCTACCGCTGCCGCACCCGCGAACAGCAGAAGAACAACGTCCATAAATACTTCGTTTCCGAAGGCGTGTTCCCGCACTGCATCGGCGTAATGCAGACCAACGCTGCCGCTCAAGGCATCGAGCTTGTCATTGGCAAGGCCGACAAAGTGGAACTCGACGAGACCTTCTTCGGTGCGATGATCCAGTACCCGAACTACTGGGGCGGCATCCACGACTTCGCCGCTTTCACCGCCAAGTGCCACGAGCTCAAGATTTTCGTGGG
>JAEEUY010000100.1 GCA_016290715.1 Bacteroidales bacterium | reverse complement strand
TTGACAGAGAAAACGGCGTCCATCCGCCTTTCTTTGATGTGTTCTATCACTGATTGTTTCCATTCATTGTATTCTTCAACCGACAACTGTTTCTCGACATTCATATTTCCAAATTTTTCCACAAAATTACAACTATTCTCCGAGAAATATCTTATCTGACAAAATATAATTTCATAAAACACACATGTACTGCAGCCCCATACAAATATTTCACCTACGGAAATAATTTTCAATTTCTATTGATTTCAAGGCGAAAATCCGAAATTCTGCGTATTTTTTCAGCGTTGTTCTGCAACAATTTATTGCTACATTAATTTGTTGTGTTAAAAACAATTACACATTGCAGCTGTCCTCTGTTGTGAAACGGTATGCTCTTTGAAGATGGAAAAATGCTGATTTTGTGCAACAAAACAGCAGAACAATTCACCTATAACCAATTGAAAATCAGTTTTATTACTTTGTTTCGAAACAGAATCGGAACAAAACGACACGGATATAGTGCGGAAATTCTATCGTTAAATATTGAGAATCAGGTTATTACACTACAATTTGCGCACATACAAATCGGAACAAAAATGGAACAAACAAAACCGCTGCCGTGGTCTTTGGCAGCGGTTTTGTTACCTTGGTATCCGCGACAACGATTGCAGCAGTATTCTTTTCGTCAGAAAAGATTTAGTGGAAAGCGTGCCCGGTCGCCCTAATTATTATTGAACAATAAATTTTCCTCTATTTCCATTGTATTCATAAAAATAGATTCCGGGAACATAGTTGTCAACATTGAGAAGGATATTGTTAAAATGAGAGCCCAACTGTTTAACTTCCACCAATTGACCGTTGCTGTTAAATATTTTCATTTCAGCAGTTGTGCCTTGAGTTAACTCATAGGGCAAGTTAATAATAGAAGTTGCAGGATTGGGATAGGGTAATAATTGATTGGGCGCTTCAATTGGTGCAATTCCTGAATAATTGCCACTACAGGAATACACTTCCAAACTTTTGCTTAGTATAGAACCATCGAACATCATCTTACTTAAAACATATCTTAATTGTCCACCTATTCGGCAACACGTACCCGAGAGAGAATATGCGTAACCGAAATTCTGAAGGACAGAGCCATTTTCATTTACGATAGCATGATAATACCGTTGGTTTGATGTCTCACTATTATTAAACGCTATTATACTGATTTCATAACTGTTGTCAGTATTATATAAATGCTGAGAAACGGAGGCAATGGACAAAGTATATCCACTCGGAAGATTTAAGGTCACGGTTTTTTCTAATGAAAAATCTGGTTTGTAAATTTGTATAGTATTTCCATCTTGTATCACATATCTATCTATAGATTCATTCACATAAT
Source organism: Bacteroidales bacterium (assembly GCA_016290715.1). Classification (GTDB taxonomy): domain Bacteria; phylum Bacteroidota; class Bacteroidia; order Bacteroidales; family WCHB1-69; genus UBA1756. The sequence goes on along the minus strand of JAEEUY010000100.1, from coordinate 17,957 downwards.
CTCCCACTACATAATAATCATAAGATGGAAAAGTATGCAATAATGTCATTTGTGCAAATGACGTTGAAATCATAGCACATAAGAATAAAATAAGAGCTAACTTTTTCATAGATAAATAATTTAAAATTTTACACGGCAAAAATACATAAAATCCGCCACCTCATTGCAACGGCATACGGCAACTAATCCAACCAAACTCTACTCCTCCACCACCACTTCCCACTATCCGCAAAAAAAATCTCACCAAAGCAGTCTATCAATCCTCCATTCTGTGAATTCTCACTGTATCCCGGACATCTTCGGTAGGATAAAAGATTTCCACTGAATCCATGTGGTTGATGGCCTTCGACGCAAGCCAATAGGTGGGCCAAGACTTCCTTGTGTTAAATGGCTCTGTGACATACCAAGTGCCATTAGGCAGAACGAATATTTCCCAAAAGAAGGGTTGACTTTTGATACGACAAGTAAGGCGGTACATACGCTGACCATTGAAAATACAGATGCGAGTATGATAACGAAAGTGCATTCCCGAATTTCCAAAATTCTGCGTACTTTTGCCGCACAAAACGCTGATAAAACTGTGCGAATATAAAAAAATCAAATTATTAATTTTCAATAAGATACAAAAATTACAGAATATTAATAATGCAAGATCAGTAATATCTATGAAGAAATTATTATCCATAGCCCTTGTTGTACTGACATTCATTTCCTGCGACCGCCCGACCTGTTCCATTGTCCCGACACAGTCATCCTCTGTACCTGTCCGCGAATACTATTTTGAAGGTGATGAACCTTTCTGGCGGATGGAAATCCACAATGATTCCATCACTCTTTTTTGCGCCAACCAAGAGATAAGAATGAGTGCCCTATTTGCAGAAAAGAGTGCCAATCATAATACCATCGGCTTTTCCAATGACATAATCTATGGCATCATCAATGAAAATTGGGAGCACAACTGCTGTTATACTGTTTCTGGGGATGATTCTTTACAATATGAGATTTTCTTTGTATTTAAAGGAAAAACCTATTGCGGATGTGGGAAAAAGGCACATTCGCTTCTCGAATTTTCAGATGGATCTTCTGCAATATTAACTAGTAACCATCTGAATTACAACCACATTGACTCTATATCTTTCTCGTTGCACTCTTTTGAGGCCATCTACCATCATTGCGGCAAAGGGACTCTCAATTTTCAAGAAAATGATTTGAAATTCATCAAGGAAAAAACGCTACGTGAAGAACTTTCCTACTATAATATGCGAGATTTTGAAGAGGATACTCCCAAAGAGCCTACCGCCGTCCTATTGTCGCAAGGAGGCGAAGAGTTCTATCTCACCACATTCAAAGGAGTGGAGAATGCTTGTGGTTTTCCTGAAAATACGCCTGTTACCTGCAAAGCGTTTTTGTTTGAGGTATTTACAAAAGAAGAAAAGTACAATGAAGTGTTGATTTGTGAAATGGGAAAGAATCTTCCACAATAAACCCGACTACCTGAATTGCTTATGAAAAGAGCTGCTCATATTCTTGTTTTTGCCATACTTTTTATTTGGCAATTGCCGCAAAATATAATCGGTTTGTGTATTTGGGCATTCTCTCGGGAAAAGCAACTGATTGCCTATCGGAATTACTGTTTTGCCTTCTGCGTGGCATTGCCCCACGTGGCGGGCGGTGTTTCATTAGGCAGCTTCGCCTTCATTGCACCCGCCTGCCTACACAATGAAAGAATCATCCGACACGAAGTGGATGGGCACACCGTGGATTCAAAAATTTTCGGTCCTTTATACCTTTTCATCATTGGCATTCCCTCATTAACTCACCTTTTGTTGCACAAACCCGCTGAAAATTACGATAATTTCTATACTGAACGCTGGGCTAACCGACATGCCGGACTGCAATAAAAGAGGATGACTATTTTTTAGCCATCCTCTTCACATTATTTTAAAATTGAAGAATAACCTATTGAAGAATCATGCGCGTTTCGCCCAACAGGCTATCATCAGAATACACCTGAATGATATAGGTGCCTTTCACTGCCTTATCCCCTTCGCGCAAATCCCAGTACATAGTAACATTTTCCGCCTTATTCACATAATTCACGGAAGATTTTGCGGTATATTGTAATCGCTGTCCGTCGTGCATGAAAGTATAGGCATCGCTCTTACCGGGAGTAAGCACTCTTCCGTCTCCGGGAACAGAAACACGGCAATATACATTCAAAGCGCCTGGTTCAATTAAAGAATTTTCTGCCAAGGTGAAAGTGGTTTTTATTCTTCTCACTTTAGATGCCTTATCCGTTGCCACCTCATCGCCTTTTTTGGATTTCTTGTAAACCCCCGTAGTACGAATATTGTAAGCTTTCAACTTCGCCGCCGTATTAATTTTGGCGGTCAGGTTTTCGTTGCTTTTCGCCATCTGCGTGTTTTCCTCACGTGACTTGGTTAATGATTCATTCAGCTGCGTGTTTTCCTCTTTCAAAACCTTATTCTCCTCTATCAACTTATTCATCTCTTCAACATACTCTTTGGAAATATTTTGAAGACGTGCCAACTGTTTCTTGATTTTATTATAATCTGCTTGTTGTGCAATTAACTTCTGTATTTCAGCCGCATTGGCCATGATAATGCTGTCCTTTTCCGACATCTGCTCAGCCAATTCACCCGCTTCCGCCTTAATTCGCTCATGCTCTGCCAAAAGAGCTTGCAGTTCTATTGATAACGAATCCTTTTCCGCAGTAACCGCCGTCATCTGTGTTTCAACACGAGACTTACTACATGATTTAACCCCAAAGATAAGGGTCGTAATGAATAGAATCACCGATAAAATCCCCAAAATAACAACCCATTTCTTTAACGGATTTTCCATCTTTTTTTGTTCATTTGCTTCAAATGTTTCCATAAAAAAATATAATTTTGCGTTTCTAATACAAACTGCAAAATTACTATTAAATTGTAAGATTATGAAAAAAAACTCAAAACTACTAACAAACTTATTATCACTATTTTATCCTAAAATTTGTATTGGATGCAAAAAAATTCTACAAGAAAATGAAGATTATTTATGTTTGGAATGCCTGCTTCATCTGCCGGAAACCAATTATCACTTGCTCCATGAGAACCCCCTTGAAAAAATATTTTGGGGAAGAGTAAAGGTGGAAAAAGTGTTTTGCTTTTTATTTTATCGCAAAGGCAATTATGTACAATCGCTCCTTCACGAATTGAAATATAAAGGAAATAAAGAGATAGGGGCTTATCTGTCAGCCATTTATGGAAATAAATTAAAAGAAAGTCATTCGCTTGACGGTATTGACCTTATTTTGCCCATTCCGTTGCACCCAAAGAAACTCAAATTGCGTGGTTACAATCAAAGCGAATGGATTGCCAAAGGCTTAAGTAAGACTACCGGGCTCCCCTACTCCACACAATATCTTACAAGAGAAACATTTACGGAAACACAAACCCAAAAAAGCAGATTTAATCGCTGGGAAAATGTGAAGAATGTATTTAAAATTCAGAATGAAGAAGACCTCACCGGAAAACACATCCTCATCTGCGATGATGTGCTTACGACCGGAGCCACAATGGAAGCTGCCATTCATAAAATTCTGTCCGTCCCCGACACCCAAGTGAGTGTTTTGACATTAGCCACAGCACAAGATTAAAAACCGGAAATTAGTCATTCCCATCCCATCATACATTAAAACAAATTTTTAATTTTGCCGTTATTTATACAATCAAATTTCTTCTATGAAAAGAACCCTTTTTTATCTCTTATTCAGCCTATTCTGTTTTTTTTCCTATAGTCAGGGCTTTACCTTAAAAGTCCACAGTCAGCATTTGGCATTCGACAGCTTGAAACTACAGAAATTCAATGGCAACAGGGGATACAAGACTCTCATTTCTCTTCCCCATAGCGCCCAAGTTGTTTTCAAACAAAAAAAGGCATTGCCTGCCGGTTATTACCGTGTTGCAGGAGACACCACCCTACTTTTCCACCTATTGATTTCGGACGAGAAGAAAGAAAATTTTGTGGTAACGATTTCCAATGGAGCGGTTGTTTTCGAAAACAGCGAAGAGAACAACCATTATATCGCTTTCAATAAAAAAACGGAAGAATTCATTTATAAAAGAGACTCGCTCAATAACATTTTTGAAAAGGCACAAACCACGGAGACCCCACAAAAGTTGCAGCAAATAGCCTCAATGCTGATTGAGCAGATGAATGCCTTGTTGGCAGCCGATGAAGCTTACAAAATGCGCGTTGCAGCCGAAAACAAAGGTACGCTCCTCGCCTCTATCGCAAATTTTTCCCGCGAAATCCGGCCCATCGCCCACCCCAAAAACCAAAATGAGTTCTTGCAATATTACGTGAAAAACATTTTTAAGCACTACAACTTCTCTGACAGCCGGCTGACCACCCATCCGATGTTGGCCGATAAGATGAATGAATGGTGCAAGTTCGTTTTTGACCTATCCATTGAAGACGGGGCGAAAGCCGTCAACTTGTTGTTGGATCAAGCCCAAGCCAATACGAAAACTTACGAAGTGTTTTTTGACCTGTTGGAACGAAAATTCGGGTTCTTTGTCTCGGATTACTGGACCGAAGAGATATATCTTAAAATGTTAAATAACGCTTTAAATTACAATAATTTATCATCAAATAGGAGAACCCGTTACGAAGCACTCTATCAATCCTACAACAAAAATCTGCCCGGACAACAGGTGCCTGATTTCCAGATCATGTGGCCCGACAATCACACAAGTTCGCTGTATGATTTTGAAAGTGAATATCTTATACTCTTTTTCCAGAATCCGGATTGTCCCACTTGTGCAGAGATGCATAAAATATTATCGGAAAACGAAGAACTCAGTCAAGCGATTGACAGCGGGCGTATCAAGGTGCTTTCCGTTTACTTCAATGAAAATGAAAATTTGTGGCGCACGTATGTGAAAACAAAGGGCAATCCCCGCTTTTTTTATGGTTGGGAATGGCAACATAAAATTGTAGATGACGAGCTGTTCTACCTGCCCAATATCCCTTATCTTTTTTTGTTGGATAAAGATAAAAAAGTGATTAAGAAAGAATTATTCAAAAATGAGATTTCTTACTATCTTCACCAATTAAAACTATTATAGAAGAACATGAAACCTTTTCTCTTTTTTTGTATCTTTGCCCTGTTTTTTGAAGAAAATATTTTGGTTATATGAGGAAATTTTTTGCACTTGTTGCGCTCCTTGGTTTTACATCTGTCGTTTGCGGACAGGGGTTTACACTTAAGATGAATAGTAGCGGTGTAACTTTTGACTCCATTTACTTGCAACGTTTTGACGGTCATAGGGATTTCCAGAATATTTTGAGTGCCCCTTTTCGTTCACAAACCACACTCAAACAAAAGAAGACGCTTCCTGAAGGATATTATCAAGTAAGTGGGGATGACCAATACCTTTTTCCCTTGTTGATTTCCAATGAGAAAGAGGAAAATTTCACCGTGACGCTTCGTGCAAAGGGAGAAGTTTTTTTTGAAAACAACGATGAAAATAACCAACACCTTGCATTTGAACGCCAAATAGCCCAATATGAACAAGAAATAGACTCCATTGAAAACATTTATATTCAGGCAAGTCATACGCTGCCTCAAAACATGTTACGCACATTGGCAGATTCATTAATGATGAAAGAGAAGGTGATTCTTGAGAATGCCGATGCCTACAAATTGCGCATAGCTGCTGAAAATAAGGGCAAATTGCTATCGAATATTGCAAAATTTTCACGCAGAATCAAGTCCCCATCACAATATGTGCAAAGCCAGAAATACATTTTCCAATACTACACGCAACATCTTTTTGACTATTACTCATTCGACGACCCCCGCATGGCTTTCTATCCCAAAGTATCTGATAAGATATTGGAATTCAGCAAAATAATTTTGCAAATGCAAGCACCGGATGACACGCTTGCCATTCAGCAATTGCTTCATAAAGCACAACAATCGCCCGAAATTTACACTGTCTTTTTCGACAAGATTGAAAAAATTTTCGGAACCCTCTCCTCCCCACTTTGGAACGAAGAGATCTATTTATGTATGCTAAACAATGCTCTCCAATATGAGAAATTGCCTGCAGAGCGACAAGCACGATACAAATCGCTCTATGCCATCCATCAAAAAAACAGAGAAGGCTCTTTGGTTCCTGATTTTCAGATTTTATGGGCAGACAGTACGAAAAGTTCCTTGTATGATATTGAAAGCGAGTATCTTATATTATACTTCCAAAATCCCGATTGCCCCAGTTGCACCGAACTTCGTGAAAAAATAGCTTTAAACGAAGATCTGAATCGGGCGATTGATGAAGGGAAAATAAAACTGGTCACCATCTATTTTGAAACCGACGAGGCGTTGTGGAAACGCTATCTGCAAAATAAAGCCAATCCCCGATACATGCACGGATGGGATTTCCAACACACTATTGAAGAACAACAACTTTACGACTTGCGTGTCATTCCATACCTGTTTTTGTTGGACAAAGACAAACGAGTTATCAAAAAAGATTTACAGGGTGACGAAATATCAGATTATTTACGTCGTTTAAACTTATTGTAAAACACAAAACATGAAGAATACTGCACAAGAATTTGATGAAAATGCAGCACTTTGCATTGATATTTTTTCTAAAAAGGCAATAGATTATGGAACGGCATGGCGCATTCTCCGCACCGAATCGCTCACCGACCAAATATATATTAAAGCACAGAGGATCAGAAGTATAGAACAGAAGGGCATTACTAAAGTGAATGAAGGCGTGCTCCCTGAATATATCGGGATTGTCAATTATTCTGTCATGTCGCTTATACAGTTGGAAATTGGCGTTGCCAACACCATGGACCAACTCATGCCGGCAGAAAAAGCGATTGACCTGTTCAAGAAATATCTTAACAATGCCAAAGAACTGATGCTCAATAAAAATCACGACTACGATGAAGCGTGGCGGAAAATGCGCACAAGTTCATTTACAGATATTATTCTCATGAAACTATTGAGAATAAAACAGATAGAAGACCATCATGGCGAAACAATCATCTCCGAAGGGTTAGATGCCAACTATTACGACATCATCAACTATGCCATGTTTGCACTCATCAGAATATCAGAAAACGGAAATTAAACGGGAAATAAAAAATATTAAGACCATGATTCACAAAAAAGAACCTATTGTCATCTTGATTTTACGCATTCTTTTAGGATGCTTATTCATTTTCTCCGGATTAAGCAAAGCGATTGATCCGATTGCCAATGCCATTCAATTCGATGATTATTTCATCTCATTCAGAATGCCATTCTTGCAATTTTTCAGCATGTTTTGTGCGATTGCACTCACCATCGTTGAATTCACTTTAGGGGTAATGATGCTTTTCCGTGTGAAAATCAAGCTAACTGCAACCTTATACCTTCTTTTCATGTGTTTCTTCTTCTTGCTTACAGCTTGGTTGGCCTTAGCAGAATATCTTGAAGTAAACCATGGGTATGATTTTGGTGTAGTAAAAGATTGCGGTTGTTTTGGCAAAGCAATAAAACTCAGCAATTTACAGACATTCCTCAAGAATGTCATCATCATCATCCCCACCATTCTCATTTTCTTATATCGTGACCATATTCCTGACATCCGTCTCACCGAATTGGGCAAATGGCTTCTCATCGGTCTCACCATGCTGATTGCCGGACTCATCCAACTTTACTGCTATCGCCACCTTCCTATCATTGATTTCAGTGACTGGAAAATCAAGAGTAACGTAGCGGACAGTTACATCGACAAACAACAGGTTACCGAAGTAACCTATGTTTACACCGATTCATTGGGTAACGAATATTCATTTACAGAAGATGAATTACTGAAAAAATATGAAGAAGACGAATCATTTTTTGATGACAAAGAATCTGCCAGAGAGGAAGAGAGAATTATCAGCGAATTGAAACGAGCTCCTATTCAAGGGCTTACAATGGAAGACTCCATTTCTGATTACTCTGCGGATCTGTTGAATGAGAACAATACCCGTCCGCTCTTTATTCTGTTTATGACAGATCTGGACGAAACCGACATAGAAGGTCTGGAAAGCCCTTATTTGGCAAAAATAATCCAATATTGCACTGATAATCAATGTGATTTCGTTGGCTTAACCAACTCTTCCGTGAAAGAAATCGCTACCTTTAAAAAAGAACACAACATCACTTTCCCGATTTATCGCAGTGATTGCGACCCCATCAAAGGTCCCTTTATTGTACGAGATGCCATTCATGCGAATCCCGGCATCATTTACGTCCAAAACGGCATCGTCATGGGAAAATGGAATTGGCGCGACTTTAAAAAGATCTCTTTTATCAACAACCAAAACAAGTAATATGAAATTAGCTATTGCTCAAGCATTACAATCTGCACTTTCTAATTTGTATCAAATTGATTGGCAAATAGATACCAATATTATTCAAAAAACAAACAGAGAATTTGAAGGCGATTTCACCATCGTTGTTTTCCCCTTTGTAAAACAAGCTCACAAAGCCCCTGATGTTGTAGCACAAGAACTTGGAACCTATATCAGCCAAAGTATAAATTGTCATTTTAATGTGGTTAAAGGTTTCTTGAATCTCGTTTTTGATGCCCAAAGCTGGTATGATTTCATTCAAAAGAATCGTTTTAACAGTCAATATGGCTACCAGAAAATGGCAGAAAACGAGCCTGTAACATTGATTGAGTTTTCCTCTCCCAATACCAATAAGCCGCTACATTTAGGCCATATCAGGAACAACTTGTTAGGAGATTCTGTTTCACGTATTTTAAGTGCTTGCGGCAAAAATGTAGTCAAAGTCAACCTGGTGAACGACAGAGGGATCCATATCTGCAAATCGATGTTAGCATGGAAGAAATTCGGGAACGGGGAGACTCCTGAGAGCAGTCATATCAAAGGCGACCATCTTGTTGGAAAGTACTATGTCGAGTTTGACAAACATTACAAAGCACAAGTTGAAGAATTGGTCAAGGGAGGCATGGAAAAAGAGAGAGCTGAAAAGGAAGCCCCGCTCATCAGAGAGGCGCAAGAAATGTTGCTGAAATGGGAAAATAACGACCCTGAAATCCGTGCCTTATGGAACCAGATGAATAATTGGGTTTATGCCGGTTTCGACCAAACATACAAGCAATTGGGTATTGAATTCCACAAAATATATTACGAGTCGCAAACGTACCTCTTAGGGAAGAAATTAGTGGATGAAGGACTAAAAAAGGGTGTTTTCTACCGCAGAGACGACAACTCTGTTTGGGTGGATTTGCGTGATAAAGGATTGGATGAAAAGCTATTGCTGCGAAAAGACGGGACTTCCGTATATATGACACAAGATTTGGGTACTGCGCAACTTCGTTATGAGGAGTATTTGCCGCAAAAAATGATCTATGTTGTTGGCAATGAGCAGAATTATCACTTTGATGTTCTGAAAATTGTATTGGGAGAAAAATTAGGCAAAGAGTTCGGCAAATCCATTTTCCATCTTTCATACGGAATGGTGGAACTGCCTAACGGTAAAATGAAATCGCGTGAAGGGACTGTGGTAGATGCCGACGACCTGATGGAAGAGATGATTTATCAAGCGAAAGAAAAGACATCTGAATTGGGGAAAAACGCAGTGGAAGATGCAGGAGAACTGTATGAAATGATTGGCTTAGGAGCCTTAAAATATTTTATTTTAAAAGTTGACCCTAAAAAGAACATGCTGTTTAATCCCGAAGAATCGATTGATTTCAACGGAAATACAGCACCTTTCATACAATATACGCACGCAAGAATCAAATCATTGTTAAGAAAAGCGGAAGAAAATGCCATTGATTACGCCCAAATCTCCTTATCTGATATTTCCTTAGAAAAGAGGGAAAAAGAGCTGATTCAATCGCTCTACGACTTTCCGCAAGTTGTGGAAAGCGCCGGCACCAACATGAGTCCTGCACTGATTGCCAATTACGCTTTTGATTTAGCCAAAGATTTCAACCGTTTTTATCAGGAGACCCCTATTTTTAAAGAAACAGATGACACCAAACGTATTTTAAGACTCCAGATTTCGGAATTAACCGCCTTGGTTATTAAAAATGCGATGGCATTGCTTGGTATCAAAGTGCCTGAAAAGATGTAATCATGCAGAAACGGAAAGGGCTCGTCACAAAATCCACGGGCAGTTGGTACGAAGTACGAACTGAATCGGCAGAAATCATTCACTGCCGGCTTCGTGGACAATTCCGTATCAAGGGAATTAAAAACACCAATCCCGTTGTAGTTGGCGACCACGTGGAATTCATTGTCGAAAACGACGGCTGCGGCTATATCACCGACCTTGAAAAAAGAGTCAATTATATTGACCGTAAATCCACTAAACTATCTAAAATCAGCCATCTTATTGCAGCGAATATTGATCAGGCGTTTCTTGTTGTAACACTCAAGGAGCCCAAAACTTCTTTAGGTTTCATCGATCGGTTCCTGCTCGCAGCTGAAGGCTTTCGCATCCCCTGCTGCATCGTTTTCAATAAAATCGACCTATATAACAACGAAGAGCTGAATACCCTTGCTGAGATTGAAAATATTTATCAAAAAATCGGATATTCCACCCTTCGGACCTCAACCATAACCGGCGAAGGAATCCATGAACTAAAGGTCAAATTTTCAAAAAAAGTATGTCTTTTCAGCGGGCATTCGGGGGTTGGAAAATCAGCGCTTATCAATGCCATAGACCCCTCTTTGCATTTGAAAGTGGGCTCCATTTCCGACTATCACAGCAAAGGGAAACACACAACCACTTTTGCCAGCATGTTTGAAGTAAGCGACGGCTTTGTCATTGACACCCCTGGCATCAAAGAGTTCGGACTGATACAATATTCCCCTGATGAAGTAAGAGACTATTTCCCTGAAATACGCCAATACAACAATCTTTGCCGCTTCAACAACTGTCTTCATACCCACGAGCCCGATTGTCGCGTAAGAGAGGCGGTAGAAAAAGGAGAAATCGCACTTTCACGATACGAAAACTATATCACCATTTTACATGACAGTGATTTGCAGATAGAAGATTGGAAGTTGAAATAATGCTACGATGAATGATGATTCAGCATTTCAAAAGCAGAATTTTTACTGATATACTCTGGCACAATATCCTTCATTTTCTTTACAATAGTAAAAGCATCCTGATCTTTCAGCGCGATTAACTCATCAATTTGCGCTGCCACAACATCATATTCATAGGTGCGTACCTTGGCTATCATAATTTTGGCATTGGGCGTTTCCATCGTATTTTCTTTATTGGCCAGAAGTTCCTCATAAAGTTTTTCGCCTGGCCGCAACCCTGTAAATACAATTTGGATATCTTTTCCCAATGTAAGTCCCGACAACTTGATCATTTTCACGGCAAGATCGTAGATCTTCACCGACTTACCCATATCAAAGATAAAAATCTCCCCGCCATTGCCCATGGCGCCGGCGTTAATCACCAATTGACACGCCTCCATGATCGTCATAAAATATCGGGTAATGTCGGGATGCGTAACTGTAACAGGACCGCCATCTTCAATTTGTTGTTTAAACACAGGTATTACAGAACCGTTGGTTCCCAGCACATTACCGAAACGGGTAGTAATAAATTTCGTAGCCGGTTGCTTAAAATTAAGCGACTGAACATAGATTTCGGCAATTCGTTTGGAAGCTCCCATCACATTCGTGGGGTTCACCGCTTTATCAGTGGAGACCATCACAAACTTTTGCACCCCGTACTTCACTGCGAGATCAGCGAGTATTTTGGTCCCTTCCACATTGGTTTTGATGGCAGCACCAGCGTTCTCTTCCATCATCGGCACATGCTTATAAGCTGCCGCATGATAAATGATGTCAGGTTTTTCTTTAGAAATAATCTCCTCTATTTTAATGCGATCTCTTACGTTAACAATCTCTATCTCAATATTTTTAAGGCCATTATAACCACTACACTCGTTATATAGGAAAAATACAGGAGTCTCCGCGTTGTCAATCAATATCAACTTCTTATATTGATACTTCATCACTTGACGTACAATTTCGCTGCCAATAGAGCCTGCTGCCCCCGTAATAAGAATGGTTTTATCATATAACTCTCTAGTTATCAATTCCGTATCCAATACAATCTGCCCCCGTTCCAACAAATCTTCAATCTTCACCTTTTTAATCTGCTTAAAGCTCAACTCTCCATTAATCCATTTGGTAACAGGGGGAACGACCAACACTTTAACATTGTATTGCAATGCGATTTCTGTGATAGCATTCTTCTTTCCCGCTGGAAAGTTCTGAATAGAAATGATTAAGAACGAAATGCTGTTTTTACTCAAATAATCAGACAAGTCCTGCAAATCCAAGATGGGAATATCCTCAATTTTTTTAGAAACCTTATTTTTATCTTCATCAAAAAAAGCAGCGACATTGTACTTGCTTTGTGCATCCCTGTCCAAAGCGTGTTTGGTTATCAAACCAGCCTCCCCTGCCCCAACAATCACGATACTGCGTTTGAATTTGTCGGGATTGGCCATTCTCAAATAGAGCATTTTAAAGGTAAGACGATAAAATATCAGCAACAAAGTGGTTATGGCAAACTGCATCACAATCACAGAATTGGGGATAAAGTATTTATGCTGAAGCAAATAAGTAACCAAATTAATGAGTACGAGCGTACATGTCGAAGCGATGCATGAAAAAAGGATATTAAAAACATCTTTGGTATTCGTATATCGAACAATGATACGGGGTATTCTAAAAATCAAAAAGAAGATGAGATATACACTTAAGATAATCAAGGGAATAGTCACATAGTCCGTTACCGAGAATTTAGGGTTTGCCAGGATTGAGAATCCGCTTCTAATGAGCATTACACCTATAGCAGCCACATACACACCGCATGCATCCAACAGCAATATAAACGGACTGGGGACAATATCAAGTTTTTTCAATATTCTTTTCATAACAAATATAATGATTTGCAAAATTACGTTTTTTTTGTGTTGTATGAACTACAAAAAAAGTTAAGAGTTAGGAGATTTATTCTCAGATATTTTTGCATAAAACCATACTATCTTCGTATAATTGGTTATATTTGCGCCGCTAAATGATTAAAAATTGAAACTAAAAGACAACACCCATTTTCTTGCTGTAAAAAATTGGATACAAAAGAGTTTAGGCAAACACACTTTGCTTTTACTCAGTTTTTTCACAGGAATTTTTGGAGCTACTGTTGCTATTGTCGTTAAGAATCTGCTGCATTTTACAACAGAGGCGTTGAGCACTGCATTTCCGGAAGCACAAGTCAACTATTACTACTTAGCCTTTCCCTTTGTAGGGATCATTCTCACCGTATTATACGTCAAGTTTGTTGTCAAAGACAATCTCAGTCACGGAGTAAGTATTGTTTTAAATTCCATCAGCAATTACAATGGGTTCTTGCGCCCGCACAACATCTATTCCTCCATGGTAGCGAGTTCTATTACCGTGGGGTTTGGCGGGTCTGTAGGTTTGGAGGCACCTATTGTGCTTACCGGTTCGGCCGTAGGTTCCAATTTGGCACGACTGTTTAATTTGTCACGTAAAGACACCATCATTTTGTTAGCCTGCGGTTCATGTGGAGCCATGGCAGCCATTTTCAAAGCACCCATTGCGGCTATTGTTTTTGCTATTGAGGTGTTGATGCTTGATCTTACAGCCACTTCCATTGTTCCGCTGCTCATTTCTGCGGCAACAGGAACCATTTTGTCCTTATTGTTTTTAGGGAAAGATGTCATGCTCACCAATGCTCCCGTTACCACCTTCCAAATCAAAAATGTAGGTATTTATATACTATTGGGAATCACTACCGGATTGGTTTCCGTTTATTTTCTAAGAATTTCCCGACTGATTGAACGTATTTTTCTGAAGATCAAAAAACAACGTTTAAAGATCATTCTCGGCAGCATCCTTTTAGGCGGGCTCATCTTTGTTTTCCCTGTTTTCTATGGCGAGGGGTATGGAAATATTGCAGAATTAATGAATGGGAGTACGGAACTGATTATTAAAAACTCGCCTTTATACAACCTATCGCACCAATATCATCTCATTTTCATATTATTTTTAGCAGGAGTGGTATTTTTGAAAGTGATAGCGACTGCCCTCACCAATGCCGCCGGCGGCGTGGGTGGCGTTTTTGCCCCGTCACTTTTTGTGGGCGCTTTTCTGGGCTATCTGATTGCCGACATTCTTCGCTACTATTTTGGATTAGACATCCCTACTACAAACTGCGTGCTGGCAGGCATGTCGGGGGTACTCGCAGGAGTGATGCACGCGCCACTGACAGGTATTTTTCTGATTGCCGAACTCACTACCGGCTACAACCTGCTCATTCCGCTTATGGTTACCTCTTCCCTTGCCTATCTCACCTCCCATCTCTTTGAAAAACACTCTGTTTATACGCGCAAACTTGCCGAAAAGGGGAAACTTAAAACACATAATAAAGATAAGTTCGCCGTTCATAGAATTGATTTCATGTCACTTTTGGACTCCAATATTATGACCGTTCCCTTGAACGCCTCCCTGCATGATTATGTGAAAATTATCGAGCAAAGCAAACGCAATATCTTTGTTGTCTTGGATCAAAATCAAAAGTTTTCGGGACTCCTGTTGATGGACGAACATCGTGATGTCATCTTCAAACAAGAATTATACGACTCTATTGAGGTGAAGGATCTTATCTATATTCCGGATATAGTTGTATATGATACTGATACGGCGGAAGAGATGGTGGAGAAATTCCGCAAGACGGAAAATTTCAATTTGCCGGTCATCACCAAAAATGGAGATTATTTAGGGTTCCTTTCCCGAGCGAAAGTGCTTGATTATTATAAAGAACTTATTGCGGAAGAGTCTGATGACTGATTATTTATAACTAATATCAAAAAAAACATACGATGGCTGTTTTAGTAAAAAATATCAAACAATTAGTACAAGTTAACGACACTCCTATTCAATGGCGTGCAGGAAAAGAGATGCAAAATCTGCCTATGATAGAGGATGCCTATCTGTTAGCCGTGGGAGAAGTGATTGTTGATTATGGAAAGATGTGTGATTTTTCAGAAACCGTTTTGCAAAACATTAACGAACCGCTTGAAATCATAGATGCAACAGGGAAAATGGTTTTTCCAACTTTCTGTGATTCTCACACTCACATTGTTTACGCAGGCGACCGTTCCATTGAATACATTGACAAAATCAAAGGATTGAGTTACGAAGAGATTGCCCAACGCGGCGGTGGTATTCTCAATTCAGTACAACGACTGCGCGACAGTTCGGAAGATGAACTCTTTGAAAGCGCGTGGGAGCGGCTACAAGAGATGGCTTCCATGGGGACCGGCGCAGCAGAAATCAAAAGCGGATACGGGCTTACCACCCAAGATGAACTGAAAATGCTTCGTGTTATCCGCCGTCTGAAAGAAAAGTCACGTATGACTATTAAAGCTAATTTCTTGGGGGCACATGCCGTACCCAAAGAATACATCGGACACCAAACAGAATACGTTGATTTGATTATCAACGAGATGATTCCAATGGTAGCTGCAGAAGAATTAGCCGACTTTGTGGATGTCTTCTGCGACCGCGGATTTTTCACGGTAGAAGATACAGAACGTATTCTTATGCAAGGAATCAAATATGGCCTCTGTCCCAAAATACACGCGAACGAATTAGACTATTCCGGGGGTATCCAAGTAGGTGTCAAATACAATGCCCGCTCTGTTGACCATGTTGAATACACAGGAGACGATGAGATTGCCGTTTTATTGGGTTCCGAAACAATGCCCACCATTCTTCCTGGCGCAGCTTTCTTTTTAGGAATGGTGTATGCTCCTGCCCGCAAAATGATGGAAGCAGGACTACCCGTGGCCCTTGCCTCCGACTACAACCCGGGCTCCTGTCCGTCAGGAAATATGCAATTTGTACTCTCCATGGGATGTATCAAATATAAAATGCTCCCTGAAGAAGCCATCAATGCCACCACTGTCAACACTGCTTATGCCATGTGTGTGGAAGATTCATTAGGCACCATTACCAAAGGGAAAATCGCCAATTTCTTCATCACAAAACCCATCTCAAGCATTGAATTTTTGCCTTATGCTTACGGCAGCAATAAAGTTGAGACAGTCTATTTGAAAGGAAAAAAGATATAATTAACTGTTAATCAATATTTTTTCCACACATTTTTTTAGGATTCACCCAACGGTCATAATCCTCTTCTGACACCAATCCTAACTGAAGTGCCGCTGACTTCAGGGTTAAATTGTTTGCATAGGCATATTGGGCAATTTTAGCTGCATTTGCATAACCAATATGTGGATTTAATGCCGTAACCAACATCAGCGATTGATTCAAGTTTGTCTGCAGGCGCTCCTTATTGACTTCTAATCCTTGTACACAAAACTTATGGAAAGAGTTGACAGCATCGCTCAACAAATAAATGGAATTCAGCAAGTTATAGATAATCAAAGGCATAAAAACATTGAGCTGCAAATGTCCCTGCATAGCCCCAATGGCGATGGCGCTATCGTTTCCTATCACTTGGGCGCACACCATGGCTAAGGCTTCGCACTGGGTAGGATTCACTTTCCCTGGCATGATTGACGAGCCCGGTTCGTTGGCCGGCAGGATAAACTCTCCTATGCCACTGCGGGGACCTGAACCCAACAAACGAAAATCATTGGCTATTTTCATCAAAGAAACCGCCGTTCTCTTGAGTGCCCCCGACATGGCCACTAAAGAGTCATGAGATGACATGGCTTCAAACTTATTTGCAGACAATGTAAAGGGGAGTTTTGTAAATTTGCACAAATACTTTATCACTGTAACATCGTAATTATCAGGAGTGTTAAGTCCTGTACCCACTGCCGTCCCCCCAATCGGCAATTCCATAAGTTGCGGCATCAAACTACGAATTGCATCTATATCATGCTCAATTTGAGAACAATAACCTGAAAGCGTTTGCCCCACCGTTAAGGGAGTGGCATCCATTAAGTGTGTACGTCCAATTTGTACAACCTCCGCAAATTCTTTTTGCTTGATTTTCAATATTTCACATAATCCATCCAATGCCGGAAGCAGTTGGTGTACAATTGACGATATGGCAGCTATCCGCATGGCAGATGGAAAAACATCGTTGGTGGATTGCGAACGATTCACATCATCATTAGGGTGTATAAAACGTTCTGTACCAACAATTTCCCCATTTTTTATCATTTCAGCACGATTGGCAATCACCTCATTGACATTCATATTGGTTTGCGTTCCCGAACCTGTTTGCCAAATCAACAAAGGGAAATGTTCATCCCACTTACCCTCAAGAATTTCATCGCAACAAGCGGCTATCAATTGTTTTTTTTCAACGGGAAGAACGCCACAATCACAATTACTGCAGGCTGCGGCCTTTTTAATTTGTGCAATAGCATAAATCACCGCTATAGGCATGATTTCATTCCCGATAGCGAAATGGTGAACGGCACGTTCGGTTTGTGCACCCCACAATTTATCGATGGGCACCTTAACTTCTCCCAAGGAATCTTTTTCAATTCTATAACCCATTATTTATCAGAATTTCAATAAATTACTTAAAAATAAAGTAAACTGCACCTATCATCAAAACAAAACCGACCAAGTGATTCCACGAAAAGTGCTCTGTTTTAAAACAAAATATAGTAAAGAAAGTAAACACGGTTAGTGTAACTACCTCCTGAATTACCTTTAATTGCCATAAATTAAATGGTCCTCCATTTTCATTAAAACCTATTCTATTGGCGGGAACTTGAAAACAATATTCAATTAGTGCAATTCCCCAACTGATAAGAATAATTACTGGCAAAGCTAATTTAGAAAACCAACTATATTCTTGTAATCTTAAGTGA
>JAEEUY010000009.1 GCA_016290715.1 Bacteroidales bacterium | reverse complement strand
TGTTCGCTCCGTTGATGATATCCTTTCCATTCAAATGGCATTAGTGGAAAATATTCAACGGGAGGATTTAAATGCCATTGAGATCGCCGTTTCCTATCAGCGCCTTTTAGATGAATGCAGCTTGAGCCAAGATGAGTTGAGTGCCAAGGTCGGCAAGAACAAGACAACAATTGTCAATTATTTGCGATTACTGAAACTTTCTAAAGAAGTACAAATCGCCGTTCGCGATAATCAAATATCTATGGGACATGCACGGGCTATCGTCGCTTTCGATGATGAACAAATCCAAAATAAAATGCTGAAGGAAATTCTCGGCAATGGATTGTCAGTGCGCCAAACAGAGGCATTGGCAAAAAAAATCTCTAATGAGATCAAGCCCGCCCTCAAAAAAGTTACCGTTAAATTATCGAATGAGGTGGTCTCTTTCAAAAATGAACTCTCTTCCCGGTTAAAAACGAAAGTAACTATTTCTAAAGATGTTACGGGAAAAGGGAAAATTGCCATTCCTTTTAAATCCAATGATGAGCTATTATATATTATTGCCCAACTATCTAAGTAATTTATAATGTGATGTTTACGAAGCATCAGCCCGTTTTCTACTTTTTGCCAGCGTTGCTGTTATGTCTTTTTTTTACCGTCCCATTTTATGGCAGTGCTCAATCTTTGGATACCAATCGCCGAATTGTTGATACCACTCAGAATCAGTCACGTCACGTTATATTCGAAAATTATTCCATGGAAGATACAATCCATGCCCAAGAGGTGATTAGCGGCCACACGACTGATTCTATTCTAACCAAAAAGCATAATCCTAAAATAGCGATTGCTCTCTCTGCCGTTATTCCTGGAGCAGGGCAGATTTATAATAAAAAATGGTGGAAGATGCCTATTATCTACGCGGGACTGGCAACATCTTCCTATTTTGTTTATCGTTTTGCCACCCGAATGAACATCTATAAAAAGGAATATCGTTGCAGAATGCAAGAAGGCTATGGCATACCGTCTCCTGAGCTTGCCAATTATAGTGATGACAATATTCTTACCACCAAGAAATATTACCAACGGAATATGGAATTAAGCATCGCAGCGACGGCGATTATCTATTTGCTGAATATTGTGGATGCTGCCGTGGATGCCCATCTTTTCTACTTTGATATTTCCGAAGATTTGTCGTTGCAAATCACCCCACAAATACAACCCCGCAACTACCTTGAAAACGAGAGTTATGGTGTTACGCTTGCGTTGCGTTGGAAATAGAATTAGCGGGTAATCACAACTTTTTTCACCAATTCTTTCTTGCTATTAGATATTTTTAATATATACAATCCTGATTTATAGTTTGTTGTATTGATACAATTAACACCTTGCTTTATGTGCTCTCTCCGTAACATCTTCCCATTTATGTCATATAAGGTAACCATGGTGTTATCTTCGCTGTTAATTGTGGAAATATAGATAACATCTTGTGCTGGATTCGGATATACCGAGTATTGGTTTAAGAAGGAGTGGATTTCAGCTAATCCACTGATTCCTAAAGCCTCCCTAATTGCATGGTAGGCATCTACTTTGCCGGCGCCGAAAAGGATAGACCCACTGGAGGCAGTAAAATTATCCTGTCGTGCCGTACGCAACAGAATATCTTTCACTTGTTCAGCGGTCAGGGTCGGATTGGCTTGCAACAGAAGTGCCGCTACGCCGGCGACAAAAGGAGAAGACATGGAAGTTCCCGATGCTTTGCAGAATTGGTAGGTACGACCCTCAAACTCAATGGGTGATAAGCCCATAACAGATTGATCTGTATAGGAATTTTTGGCAGAAATCACTTCACGGCCAGGTGCCGAAATATCAGGTTTTTGTCGTCCGTCAATAGTGATTCCGTAACTGGAGAAATCGGCAATATATCCACCTACGGTATTGCCGTTGCTATTGACGGATTGTGATACGTGAGCCGCTACAGCAATGGTGCAATCGAAAGTGGTGGGAGCGCCAATACCGTAATATTTGTCTCCAGCTATCCATGATGGGAATGCCTCAGGACGCACAAAATCAGCGCCCCAATTGCCAACGCCGGTGGTCAGCTCAGCCAAATTCCACGCATGGAAATCCCCGGAAGGTGCCGTTACATTCAATACAAAACGGTAATTATTTTTGTATTGTACCCTGAAACGCACTTCAGGTCGTTGATTATAGATATTTTGTTGGTCTATTTCTACATTGTAAAAAACTGTATCACTGTTATTTACAACTAAAAATGTATCTATATAGCCACTTCCTTGGAGGGTATTGTACATCGGACTTTCTACTAAAGTAACATAATTATTGTTACAGATATTGAAAGAAAAGGCGAAACTTTCATTTTCCGAGGAGGTCATGGAAATGGATTGGCCCCAGTAATGTATACCATCACTAAAAGTGATTTCAGAATGAATGGTGTCTTGCTGGAAGTTGTGTTCTATATGGAAGTTGACATCCCCATTATTGCCGGCGCTGGTAACGAAAACAACCCCTTGGTCGCTTAATGACTGCATGGCTTGCGCCAAACGCCCGTTTCCTGTCAGGTTATCCATATAGTGCAATCCCCAACTCATATTGATCACCAACCGTTTTCCTTCGCTTTGTGCAACGTTGAACATCCAATTCCACATGTCAATAACTGCCTGTTCATCAACAAGAAAAGTACCGAACAGGAACTCTGCTTCGGGAGCAACCCCCATATACTTTGTACCAGCACCGGCACCACCAGCAATAGATGCTACGTGTGTGCCGTGGAAATGATGTCCGTATATATTGCTCGTATCACATTGGGCGCCAAGCAAAGCCTCTTTCCCTACATATTCTGTCCCATAATCATATCCTTCTGGTGCGGGTCCTGCTGTTTTGAACTGGTCCCACGCACGCAAAATACGGTAATTGTTCATCAAACTATCATAAAAAACAGGATGGGTGTAGTCAAATCCCCAGTCGGTAACCCCAATGATGACTCCGGCACCAGTATATCCTTCTGGCAAATCAATGCCATTTCTTACGCTATCCACACGTCCATCGGGAATTGCTTTGTGCAAATGCTGTGCATTGACAGAAATAGTGCCCACCATTAAGAGCATTATTGAAATCCATAAAATTCGTTTCATATATATTTTTTTAATGTTTTATCATGCATGCTGACACAAATAGTGAAGTTTATAAAGATTATAAAGGAAAATGGAAGGATGGGCAGAATTCAAGTTCTTTTCTATCAGGGAAGAAAAGAGTTGGTAACCTTTCATAAACCACTTGATTTTGTGTTGATTTTTCAGTTTCTCGTAGGTGTGAAGAAGTTTGGTGTTTTTGATCAGTTCGCTTTTATTTTTCACCTTTTCAGAAATCAGGAGCAAATTATCAATGGAATGTTGTGTTTGTGTTAAGAATCGTTCGGTAGAACAGAGGACATCGTGTTGAATAGGGTTATGGATATGCTCGACAACAATGCCTTTTTCTAGCAGATGGATGCCGAAAAGCGTGTCCTCATGCCCGTATTTGGCCAAATCTTCATCAAATTCCACCTCCTCAAACACATTTTTGGATATCAGAAAATTAACTGTGGAAAAGGAGTAATTGGGGTTCTTACTGCGCTCAGTAGCATTTTTCTGCTCTTTTTTGCGCCCGTATTGCCAACGGAGAATTTTACCGTGTGGGGGGCGAGTGGAGCTGTAAACAACACCTCCAGCCACTGCCAACCGTTCCTTATTTTCTGCTATCTTAATGGTTTCTAAATAGTTAGAAATATAATGATCACAACAAACCGACACATCGCAATCCATAAAAATCAGATACGGATAATGCGCTTTGGAGGCCAAGGTGTTGCGAACAACAGAACGACCGACATTGAAACAATTTTGCAGGTAGGTAACGTTGGGCAAGAAATCCAATTTGGCATTGGTTAATTGATAATCCCTATCGGACGCATCATCTAAAAGGATAATCTCATAGTTGATATTCAAATGGTCTGCTTGTTTTGACAAATCTGCAATCAAGCGTGTAACATCCCAATTGTATATTCCTATTAATATGCTGATTCCTATATTATTATGTGTCATAATATTCAAAAAAATGAAGATACCTATTATATTTTTTCAGATACCTTCATTTTAGCATGCTAAATGAGTATCTGTTTTAAACACCAGAATCTATCAATTTTCCATCCTCAACGCAAATGGTTCTGGAGGAGAATTTGTCAATCATCGTGAAGTTGTGTGTCGCCATCAGAATAGAAGTTCCATTTTCGTTGATATCATGAAGGATTTGGAAAATTTCTTCAGCAGTAATGGGATCCAAGTTGCCAGTGGGCTCATCCGCAAGGATCATTTCCGGCTGGTTGAGCAGGGCACGGGCAATACATACACGCTGTTGTTCGCCTCCAGACAGTTGATGCGGATATTTAAAATCCTTTGTTTCAAGGTGTACCAAGGCCAGCACCTCCTCAACACGGTTTAGCATCTTGTTCTTTTCTTTCCAACCGGTTGCTTTTAAAGCCAACATTAGGTTTTCAACCACTGTCTTGTCAGACAACAATTGGTAATCTTGGAAAATGATACCTAATTTACGGCGGAGATAGGGGATTTGTTTAGTTTTAATTTTGAGCAAATCATAACCGGCGCACATGGCCTCTTCGCCGCGAGCCTTGATGTCTGCGAACAATAATTTTAAGATAGAGGATTTCCCACTACCCGTACGGCCAATCAAATATACAAATTCACCTTTTTTAACTTCCATATTGACCTTGGTTAATATGGGGATTTTTTTCTGGTAAATATCAACATTTTTCAGTATAACACTATGTTGCAGTACATTCTCTTGTTTCGTACTGTTTGTTGATTCTGCTATATTGGGGGTGAGTATTTCTTCCGACATGAAACAAAATTTTAGATATCAATATTGGCGTATTTGGCATTTTTTTCGATAAATTCCCGACGTGGGGGAACTTCATCGCCCATCAGCATGGAGAAGATATAATCTGCTTCTGCTGCATTTTCAATGGTAACCTGACGGAGGGTTCTGCGTTCAGGGTCCATGGTTGTTGACCACAGCTGTTCATCGTTCATTTCACCCAAACCTTTATAGCGTTGAACGTGCAGCCCTGTTTCATTGGCGCCATTAGACGTTAATTCGGCTGTCAGCTCGGCCATTTCTTCATCGGTCCATGCATAGCGTTCCACCTGGCCTTTTTTCACAAGATAGAGTGGGGGAGTTGCAATGTAAACGTGTCCCTGTTCGATGAGTTCTTTCATATGGCGGA
>JAEEUY010000099.1 GCA_016290715.1 Bacteroidales bacterium | reverse complement strand
GTCGGAGAAGATGAAAAGAGGGAGCTGGAGTCCTCTTGATTATTTTCGGGAGGAGCGATGAGGTTTGTAAAAGTACTATTGCTGGGGCTGTTAGGATTTTCATCGGTGGGCATGGAAGGAAGAAGCGTATCGGTGCTGCTGAAAACGGCGGTGTCGATGGCGACGGCAGTATGGGAGGGAATTGTAGGGGAAATGGGAGCAGTCGGCTTAAGGAGTGCGAGGGTGAGGACAGTGCCAGCGGCGACGGCAGTTCCAATACCTATGGATACTTTGAGTGCAGTGGATGATAAATGGAAGAGCCCTTTTTTTGCAGCCAAAGACGCAGCCCCTATCCCCGCCGCCGGCAGTGTGCTTTCTATTGCTTGCCAGCAACGTGGACTTGGTTGGCGTTCAACCTGCTCCAATAGTTCTTTTATTTTGTAATCTTCCATTTTAATCCCTTAATCTTTTAATTTCTCTTTTAACCAATTTTTAGCTCTTACTAATTGCGAACGGGAGGTGCTTTCTTGAATGTTTAGCATTTCTCCGATTTCTTTGTGCGAAAAACCCTCTACAACAAATAAATTGAAAATTACCTGATAGGTTTTCGGCATTTTTTGAATAACCGCCAAAAGATCTTTTTCGTTGAGTTTTGCATCCGGGGATTCCACGGAAACTTCCCGAATGTGCCCTTCTTCCAACGATAAGTCATCTTGTTTCTTACAGTTACTTCTATAGTGACTGATGGCGGTATTCACCATGATTCGCTTCATCCAATTAAACAAAGAACAATCAAACCGAAATTCGTTCAAATGGGAAAATATTTTTGTAAACCCTTCAATTAGAATATCTTCACCTTCTTCTTGCGAATTTGTATAACGGAGACAAACTCCCAATAGCAATGGAGAAAACCGATTATACAAATCTCGTTGGGCATTTCTGTTGTTTTGCAAGCAGGCTTCAACGAGTTCTTTTTCATCCATTGTATTCACAATTAAGAAAGACGCGAAAAAAAAGCAAATGTTGCAAATCTATCTGACAGATTTGACAATAGCTTCTACTTGACGAAGATAATTCCGTTTTTCTTCAGTGGGGGCGTAAACAAAGCCATCAATGCTAATGCATTTATTTTGGGCGTTTATGAAAGAAAAATGGTAGAAAGGACCGCCCATATAATCATTTTCTGTTTCCCATAAACCGCGCAACTCGGCACCTTTTTTGTTGCCAATTTGCAGATAACTGAAAAGAGGGTAATCGGCCATTTCCACCACAATGGGGTGGATGGTTTCTCTGTGACCTTCAATATATTGCCGGCAAACGCGATTCCGGTCGTTAATGAGTGTCTCTTTGGTCAGAATGGTGCTATCGGAACGGTAAATCATAAGGAAACGGTCGTTGACAGCGGTACGGTATCCTAGCCACAAAAAGTCTTCTCCTTCGCGGGCAATGTTATAATCTTTGGTAACAGTGAGCAGGATTCCGAACTTATCTTTGATGTAACGTTGTAAGGAAACGTTGAGAATCTTTTCGTATGCTCCTTGAATCTTTTCAATATCCGTATTGTACATGGAAGAGAGAATCTCTTGGTGGTGTTCGATGAAGCAATCCAGACAAGACTTTCCATTGTTGCCCTTGATTTTCACGTAAGTCTGGGGAGAGGAATAAGGATTGTGTTCGAGGGAAAAAGTGGCAATAGAGTCTTTTTCAGAAACAACAAACTCAACGATATTGGCATGGCGTTGTTTGTCGGAAGTATAAATATCATGGTCGATATGAAGAACATCAAACATAGCTTCCGCCTGATTCAGCCCCTCTTGGGGAATGGTTAATAGTTTTTTGACGCTATCTTGAATATCGTCTGGCCAAACATCTTTGTCCATGACCAATAAAACTTCTGCCGCTTTCCCGATAGAAGAATTGTCGGTATTCACGGTAAATGATTTTTTACAAGAGCTCATTAAAAAAAGGACTCCGATACATAAAAGAAAAATTTTTTTCATAGCTATAAAATATGGGGGTTATGCTTTTATGAATTTAGCGGCAACCCAGTTGTTTTTTTCTTTATTGGAGACGAAGTGAATGCCCAAAGTGGCGGCTTTTTCTTTGATTTTATCCAAATCAATGCCCTGATAAAATCCACTGAAGTAAATATAGCCACCTTTTCGGAGAGACTTGGCGTACAGGTGCATGTCGGCGAGGAGAATATTGCGGTTAATGTTGGCAATGATGCAGTCGAAAGTTTCATCGCCGATGGCGTTGGCATCGCCCAACTTGACGATAATATCGGTTGTTTGGTTGCGCTCGTTGTTTTCGAGATTGTTTTCGTATGCCCACGGGTCGTTGTCGATAGCGACAATATGTTTAGCTCCGCGTTGATGCGCCAAAATAGCCAATATGCCGGTTCCGGATCCCATATCCAGCACGTCTTTCCCTTGGAAATCGTCTTCCAACAGGTATTCAATCATCATGGAAGTTGTTTCGTGATGGGCTGTTCCGAATGACATTTTGGGTTCAATGATGATTTCATGAGGCACATTCGGGTTCGCTTCATGAAAGGGGGCTCGAATATAACATTGGTCGGCAATGAGCACGGGAGTATAATTCGATTCCCATACTGCATTCCAATTCTGTTCCTCAATGGTGTTGAACAGGTAGGTTAAATGAACGTCAAATCCGTGATGGTCCAAAATATCACGGATTTGTTGCTCATTAAATACTTGTTCTTTTATATAACACAGCAAAATATGGTCATCTTCGCCGTCTATAAAACTATCACATCCCGCTTCTCCTAAAAGAGAAGTGAAAACATCTTTCCATGGCTCTGGGGTTGAGAAATGAATTTTGATTTCAATATAAGCCATATATTATTCTTCTATGCTGTCAAAAGTGCCATTAGCATTAAACCATAAGTATTTGGAATGATTCTCTTTGGCAGGAAGAATCACTACTTTGTAGTAGTTTTTGTTATTCTTTTTTACAGAATAGTATTCTGTAACTTCAGCTCTTTTATAGTTATCGCTAATGTATTTGTCAATAGCGGGGATGATTTTACTTTTATCCAAGAAGAAGAGGTCTTCCAAGAGATTTCCCTCAGGGTCGAAAATGCACATTTCTTTTCCCCTGGTTCCAATAAATTGGACATTATAATTTTCATTGTAATCTTCGTCCCAAGCTGGAGATTCAATGCGTGGGAAGCGGGCTTTAAAAGAGTTTATGACTTTTTCGGGAACTTCAATTTCATCATAATTTCCGTATGATTTAACGGTTTCCATGCCGCTTTTAACCTCTTTTTTAATGAATTGGCCATTTTGTTCGAAGAAGAGGATGACATAGCCAGGGCCTTTTCCCCCCACTTCAATTCGATAAATTTCACCTAAATCAGCGTCAGTTACGGTTTCAATTTCCTTGTAGTTGTAAGCAGGGTAATTGGAAGACACGTATGAGCGGATGCTTTCAGGAAGTTCTGCTTTTTCACTTTCAATATCTACTGCATCGGGAGCGTTGTTTACGAAAAGGTCTTTATCGGTAAATGGATCTTCGAAGTTAGGATCGACATTGCGGATAAGTTTACGTGTTTTTTCATCAAACAAGCAAGCGGAAGGAATTTTCTTTTTCCAGTTTTTCTTTTCGTAAAATTCAATATAAACGGTATTCTTTTTGTCAGCGCGGAGTTCTTTGTATGCTTTGCTGAATTTATAGCCTTTGTAATTGTCAGCGATATGCTTTTGCATTACACTGGTGATTTTTTCTTCAAGGATATAAGATTGTGTTTTCTTCCAAGCGCCTTTTTTAGAGATATATACATCGTTTTCAAGGCCTCTCATGGTACATTTGGCAATATAAGTTTCGCCTACTAAGAACCATTTGGTATTTTCCGGCTTTGGCACTTTCTTCTTTAACATTTTGGCAACGACCGCTGGTACGGTACTTTCGTTAACAGCGTATTTAGCCCAAGGATCGAAAGGTTCTTCAACCTCTTTTTTGGATTTCTTATCGGCTTTGTCTGCCTTGCTGTTATCGGCTTTGTTGCTTTTATCTTGAGTTTGCGCATCTTTATCAGCATTGGAGATGGAAGTGCGGTTGCTTGCCTTGCCGGTGTTATTGCCTTTTTCAGTGATAGCTGTTTTGGCAGGTTCATCGGTGCGAAGAACGAAACCTTCAGGGTCTTCACGTTTGATTAAATTTCCTACGTAATCGAAAGTTAATACAGAAGGAGCGTCTTTTGATCCCACTTCAGGATAGCGCACCTCAATATAATAATGTGTGTTAACTTTGGGCATTTCGCGGAGGTTGCAAACGGAAATCTCATAATACGGGAAATTCTCGTTTACGTAATTTGTAATGCTCAATGGGAGTTCTGTCTTGGGAATAGAGTAAACCGATTGTATCCAATTTCCGTCAGTCGCGAAGTAGGCTTTCCCGTTGGATCCGTCGCTTTTGAAGGTGGCTACGTATTGGTTATTTTCCAAACTCCAAGAGACAACTTTCCCGTCGGGATATTCAAAAGTAAAGGATTGGCTAACATCTCCGGGAACGTCATCCGGATTGAT
The DNA here is from genome assembly GCA_016290715.1 of Bacteroidales bacterium. GTDB lineage: Bacteria > Bacteroidota > Bacteroidia > Bacteroidales > WCHB1-69 > UBA1756. The sequence goes on along the minus strand of JAEEUY010000099.1, from coordinate 1,021 downwards.
TTTCTGGGCTTGTAGTGCATTAGTTAGGCAAAATGCGGTTTGCAAAGCAACTAATAAAAACAAAAAACGAACTATTTTCATAAAAAATAATTTTACGTTAAAAAATGAAAGGCAAAAATAACATTTTTTTTCAAATCTATGGAGAAAAAAAAGATTTTCTAAAAAATGACAAAAAGCAGCCCCTCAGAATGGGGGGGGGTATGCAAGGTGAAAAGAGCGCTAAAATTTGTTAAAAATATTAATATGAAGTCCGTTTAATTGTGTTTGCCAAGCTTCTAGAGGACAACACTTTAACACAATTATTTTGAATGACCGCAATAGAACTATGGTTTTTTATTTTTTGATGAACCATTTGATTACTGGAGGCAGAAATTCCTTTGATGATTTTGATTCTTAAACTCTGAATATCATTCTCTGACATAATCTCTAATTTTGTTAAACAACACTGTATCAAATATTTCACTCTCTTTACCTTTCAATTTCGTCATCACAAGTTTGGGGATTTGATTCGAATTGTCGAACAACATTACGTTGTCGCAAACAGGTAAAAAATAGTGGAAAAAGTTATTAAGTCCTTTGTCGTAGCGGCGTTCAACGACGTGGTCGGGGATGAAATGCCCTCCCTCCTTCACGCGCAAACGCACACGCATTTTGGCCAATTCAATACTTTGCAGCCAAAAATAGATGAGGGTAACGTAGTACCCTTTGTCTTGGGCGATTTTTATTTTTTGCAGGTAGGTAATCGCGGATAGGGTCGTTTCAATGGCGAAACTTTTCTCCTGTTCCATCAGTTCATTGATACGCTTGGACATGATTTTGCCGGCGGCATAGGTCGATTTTTCGGGCTGAAAGGGAGAAATCCCCTTGGCTATCTCATCGGCATTAACAAATTCTTTACATTTTAGCAAATCCGGCAATATATGATATGCAACGGTGGTTTTCCCCGCTCCTTTACAGCCTGCTAAGATGTAAAGGGTTTTCATATAATCCGCTAAAATTAATTGAGTCAAAATTACACATG
>JAEEUY010000098.1 GCA_016290715.1 Bacteroidales bacterium | reverse complement strand
TGCCTATTATTAAAAGCGACTTTGACTAAAAGGAACAGCGCGAGTTTTGTAAACTTTAGCTTTATGAAAGCATTTTTTTAGTTTGCCTTGACTTTTCTTTTGCTTCTTTTTTTTGTGTCAAGACAAAGAAAAGAAGAAGAAAAGATGAAAGAATGAAAGCAAGCGACTGAGTTTGCCGAAACCACCTACACCAAGCCTATATTTTACAATTTATATGTAAATATCACAATGATAGCAAATTGATGAAATGCAAAACTTTAAGCGAAAGCAGTAATTGTTTATTTTACTTTATCCCTATAAAAGATGAGGGCGGCAGAATTGAGTAGGACAGCCATCACTGCCAAAGCAATTAATTGGGGTTGAATACTTTGAATTGTACTTCCTTTCAGAATGATTGTTTTCACTGCTACTACAAAGAAAGAAATGGGATTGAAATAATTCAAATAATCCGCCCAGTCAGGCATTCCTTCCACGGGAGTGAAAATACCCCCTAACATCACAAACAGAATGAACAAGAAAAAGACGATAAACATGGCTTGCAGCTGATTCTCCGCAATGCTGGAAATGAAAAAACCCAATCCGAGCATGACGAGCAGGTAAAGTGCAGTGAGTCCTAACAGCAATAGCAAACTGCCGTGGATGCTAATACCGAAAACGGCGTACATAATGATTAATCCCACACTAAATTCAGCCATCCCCAAAATCCAGAACGGGATCATTTTCCCTATAAGGAATTGCCATTTTTTGATGGGGGTAACATTTACTTGTTCGATTGTGCCGATTTCTTTTTCTCTTACTAAATTGAGTGCGGTTACGTATGCACCGATGAGAGTAACCAGAATGATCAGCACGCCGGGAACAATGAGGTTCTTATAGTTCATCTGCTCGTTGTACCAATATACGTTGGTGGTGAGCAATTGCGCCTGTTGGTTGGCAATAGGGTTGTTATTGTTAAAATCCGAAAAATAATCGGCCAATACATTTTGCACATATTCAGAGCCCAAACCTGCTTTCACAGTATTGATGGCATTGGCTGTAATTCCGATCTTGGTCGGTTGTTGGCTGATTAATGATTTTTCAAAGTTATAAGGAAATTCAACAATAAAGTCAATTTTATCCTCTTTCATGTCTTGCAGCACCTCCTTTTTGGATTGCTTGAGGCCGTGACTGATAAAATATTGGGAAGATGAAAATTTGGAGATCACCGCAGCCGTGGTGGTAGAACGGTCGTGGTCAACGAAAGCAATATGCACGTGTTTGATTTCGTAGTCGGCAGTGAACGGGAAAATCAAAAATTCAGCGAGCGGTCCCAATATCAAAATCTTCCATAATAATGAATTGCGGAACACCTGCAAAAACTCTTTCTTTATCAACATTAGAATCGTACGCATCTTACTACCTCCTTCTATCTAATCGACGTAAACTAACTACTATCAACACCATGGCCATTCCAAACAGAATGAGCAGATAGGACCAAATATCCCCTATTCCAGAGCCTTTAATCATCACATCTTTCAAGGCAATAATAAACCATTTTCCGGGGAAAATATTGGCCATCAGCTGGAAAATATAGGGCATATTGTCTATTGGGAAAAGGAATCCTGAAAGGAACGCTGTCGGTAAAAACAATCCCATCATGGTAATCATCATTGCGTCCAATTGCGTGTTGACTAAAGCGGAAATGGTCATGCCAAAGGAGGCGGCGGTGAGCATGAAGACCACGCAAAGCAGAAGCAATAGCCCAATGCTGCCATTCATAGGCATGTGGAAGACAACCAGACTGATAATGATAATGATGATGGTGGAAATAAAAGATAAAATCATATAAGGGATAACCTTCCCAATGACGACATGAACTTTCTTGACAGGAGCGATTAGGAGCATCCGCATCGTGCCGGTTTCCATTTCACGGGATAGGGAAATGGAAGCCATCAATGCGGTAATGATAATCATAATCATAGTGATGATGCCGGGGACAAACATATATACGCAGTTTGCTTCGGGATTGTACATCATGTGAATACTCAGGTCGATGGGCACATCCGCCTCATTGATTTTATTATAACTCAATGTGAAGTCGTGTAAAATGGCTTTTATGTAGTTATTGAGAATGGAAGCCACATTTAAATCAGAAACATCATTGATAATCTGTAGGGTGACAAATTTTTCGTTGGTGAGTTGTTCTTCAAAATGCGAAGGAATGATAATAGCTAATTTGATATTTTTATTTTTGAAATCTTCGTCAATTTCAGACTCGGACATCGGGTAGGAGATCACTTCAAAATAGCCAGAAGCGGTTATCTTGTCAATCAGTGCTTTGGATTGAGAGTCTTCGGCCAAGTCAAGCACTGAAATGTCGGCATGATGAATATCGGTGCTGATGGTGAAGCCAAAAAGCAGAACAAGCAGGATAGGAATGGCGAGTACTAAAAACAGCGTTAGCCTATCTCGAAAGATATGGATAAACTCTTTTTTAATAATCTGCAAAAATTCCTTCATTTTTTTTATCTGACAACGAATTTTACAAAAACCTTCTCAATAGAATCAGCCTCCATTTGTTCTTTTAATTCGGTAGGTGTGCCTATCAGTTTCAATTGCCCATGTGACATAATAGAAATGCGTCCGCAGTATTCGGCTTCATCCATATAGTGGGTAGTAACGAAAATAGTAACTCCTTGGGCTGCAGTTTCATAAATTAAGTTCCAGAACTCACGGCGCACAATAGGATCCACCCCGCTGGTAGGTTCATCCAAGAAAACAATTTTGGGACGGTGCAACATAGCAGTGGCAAAAGCTAATTTCTGTTTCCAACCCAACGGAATAGAATAAACCAATGTTTTATACTTATTTTCGAGTTCCAACATTTTCAAACTGCTGAAAATACGATCTTTCAATTCTTTTTTCGGAATACCATATATCGTGCCGAACAATTGCATATTTTCATACACAGTCAAGTCATCGTATAAAGAGAATTTCTGACTCATATAGCCAATATTCCGCTTGATCATCTTAGACTCCTTAGCAAGGTCGTAACCTGCGATGCGTGCAGAGCCAGACGTGGGCATCAACAGGGTGCAAAGCATTCGGATAGCGGTGGTCTTGCCCGCTCCGTTGGCACCTAAAAATCCGAAAATTTCCCCTTTTTTCACATTAAAACTAATGTGATCAACCGCTGTAAAATCACCAAATTGCTTGGTAAGTTCCTTTACCTCAATGGAATATGGTGAATCTTCTACGATGTTTGTGTGTTGGAAGGGGAGTCTCATAAATTCTTTTTTTCGGTCGTTATTTCTATAAAACAGTCTTCAATAGTGGGTTTTATTTGTTGTATATTATTGTAAATCTGGTTGTTATCTTGAAGAAACTTTTCAAAAGAAGGCAAAATGGTTGTCAAATCTTCGTAAAAAATAACGTGCAAATGTTCTCCGTATGGATAAAAATTACAATGAAAAGGACATTGTTCCATCAGATGAAGCAGATTGAAGATGTCGTGGGTATGCAGGGTGACGAGATTCCCTTGAAAACTGTCGATAATGGCTTGGGGCGAGTCCATTTTGATGAATTGTCCTTCTTGCAGCAGTGCAATTCTGTCGCACAAGGTAGCTTCATCCATATAGGGAGTGGATACCAATACAGAGATATTTTGCTGTTGGATGGTTTTCAAAATTTCCCAGAACTCTTTTCGTGATACAGGATCCACGCCGGTGGTCGGCTCATCAAGAAAGAGAAGGATAGGTTTGTGGATAAGGGCGCAGCAAAGGGCTAATTTTTGTTTCATCCCGCCCGACAGTTTCCCCGCAGGACGGTTTTTAAACGGGGATAATTGTTGCCAGATGGGTTTGATGATGCCCATGTTTTCTTTGATGCTGCTCTGATACATGGTAGCAAAGAAGATGAGGTTCTCTTCCACGCTTAAGTCAGGGTAGAGGGAAAAAGTACCGGGGAGGTAGCCGATGTATTTCCTGATTTCAAGAAAATCTTTCCGGATGTCTTTGTGAAGTACCGACACCTCTCCAGAATCTGGAAGCAACAATGTGGTAAGGATATTGAAAAGGGTGGACTTGCCCGCTCCGTCGGGACCTACAACACCATATATTTCCCCTTCCTCTACGTTAAAACTAATCCCTTTTAACGCATGAACAGAGCCATACGACTTGTGCAAATCTGTTACGCTGATGATAGACATTTCGCTTATTTGAAAACAACATCGCCCGGCATGCCAATTTTGGCACTGCCATCGTTATGAAATCCTATCTTTACCGCGTAAACCATGTTTACTCGCTCGTTTTTGGTTTGAATCATCTTGGGTGTAAATTCCGCTTTTGCAGAAATCCAAAGCACTTTCCCTTCAATCACTTTGTCTGTTCCATTAGTTTGATCTATATGAATGTCAACACTTTGTCCTAACTTGATGGACGAAAGCATATCTTCAGTTACATACACACGGATGAACATATTGGTGATGTCGGCAATTTTAAAAAGAGGTTTCCCTTGATATGCCAATTCATTCTCTTCAATATATTTTTTGAGAATGGTTCCCTTGATAGGGGTCTTGATTTTGCATTTTTCAAGAGCCATCTGCAGTTGCAGCTTTTGGAATTTCAATGCTTCCACATTCTCTATTGTGGCTGCTATTTGTGTCTTAAGTGCAGTTTGCGTAGCTGTTATCTGACTTTTCGTCATGGCAATTTCCGCATCCACATCATCCAATTGTTTTGAACTTGCTGCATTGGCTTCCACCAAGGTGGCAATACGCGCCCGCTCCTTGTTCAAAATCTGTATTTTGGATTCCAAGGTGTTGATTTGAGATGGAATGTCAGGACAAGTCGCTTCGGTTGCGCGGATGGAAGACTCCAATTGTTTCAGTTGAAGGTATCCTTGAACCGTATCAATACATCCTACCACTTCCCCTTGTTCGTAGGTCTGCCCTTCTTCCACATTAAAGTGTAATAATTTGCCATTGGCTTCTGAGGAAACGATGATTTCGGTAGCTTCAAAAACACCGTATGCATCGGCCATGGATTTGTTTTTATTACAGGAAACAAAAGAGGAAATGAACGCACAAACAAGTATAAAATGAATATAAAAAGCATATTTTGTATTCATTTTTAGGTTATTATAATTCATATACTAATATTATTTTATTGATTATAAATGAATTAATGTATAATACGCCATATAAGTATTTCCTGCAAAGATATAAAAAATTGTGAATGATAAAAGCGTAACGTGTGAAGATATGCTGCCTCGTTCTTTTGTGAAAAGTGAAAATCTCGCTGAAATTTCAGGAATTTGGAGTATTTTTGCCCATCATTTTCAAAAAGAAACAAAATGAAGATAGCACTTTTTTCTGCCGTTCCTGAAGAGGTCGGGGCGTGGGGTTCGCGCTTTCACTTTACCGGCATTGGGCGTGAAAACGCCACCCGCAGTCTGCTTGACTTTGTTACCCGTCATCAAGGGGAGGAATATACCATTGTCAATGTCGGGACGGTGGGCTCACATGCCTTCCCTGTTGGCACCATCCTCAGCATCGATGAGATTGTATCTGCGGGAAGCGTGTTCAACGACTTTCGTATGCAGCCTGGACATTTCTCCCTTTCGCCGGAGTTGGAGGTGCCTCACGCCATCTTGTACTCGTCCGACAGCTTCGTTTCACCGAAGGTTTATACGGAAAGCCATTTCTCTGCAATAAAGCAGCAGGCGCAGTGTTTTGATATGGAGTCGTCGGCCTTGTTCAGTGTAGCGGCCAGCTTCGGGATTCCGTACGTCTCTTTCAAAATCGTGTCCGACAATCTTGATATTACCCTCGACATCTGGCGCGAACGCGTGGTTGAACTATCGAAGAAGATGGATGGCTATCTTGAAAAGATGTTTGAGATTCTCGGAGCAGAAATTATGATATAGGCAGGGTAACTTCCCCGCAGATGGATTCTTGCAGCATTTGGGTAACGATGCGGTTATCGTTATAATTTCCGAGAAGGTGCATCAGTTTGGTTACGGTAGCTTCCAAAGTCATGTCATAACCGCTTAACACGCCGGCGCGTTGCAAGTTCAAACTGGTGGCATAGCGCCCCATTTCGATGGTGCCGATATGGCATTGCGATACATTGATGATGATGGTCCCTCTGTCGGAGGCTTTTTTTAGCTGATGATAGAGCCATTCTGCGCGAGGTGCGTTGCCAGCGCCGAAGCTTTCCAACACCACGGC
>JAEEUY010000097.1 GCA_016290715.1 Bacteroidales bacterium | reverse complement strand
GCAGGAACCTGAGTTAAGCTCTTCAAATCACAATTATCAGTAGCCACAACATTTGCCAATACATCGGGAACAAGATATTTGCAATCAGCACCCGTAGTAGCAGCAGGAACCGTATCAACATTAACTGTAATTGTTGGAGCGATCGTATCGTTTACGGTAAATTGGATGCTAGGATCTTCTTTAACAACACAACCATTGGCATCCACTGCAGTCATTGTAGCAATATAAGTTACGTTGCAAACGCCGTTTAAGATAACGCCCATAGAAGAAGCGGCTTCGTCAACTTGACTATCAACTCCTGTCCAAGTGTAAGTGTAAGGAGCCGTACCACCCGTAATGGTAACCGTAACGCTATCTTGAGCCATTGGACAGAAATATTCGTTGATGATCGTATCTACAACATTCATGGCAATGCCATTGAAATCTGTAATAGCTGCTTCGGGACGAGCGTTAACCACAACTTCATCAGTAGTCTCACCTGTACAAGTAATAGTAAGTGTAGTATATACTGAATGTGTGTGATCCATTGCAACTTCTGCCTTATATGTACCAGCATCGCTCAACTGGGCATTCGTGATGATCAAACTATCTTTGGTTTCCCCTGCGATAGCCACATCATTGTGGTACCATTGAACAGAGGCAGCAGAATAATCCTGATCCAAATATAATTTTATGTCTTGATTTTCACAAACGGTATCAATGCTTATCGGATCAATGAAAGGTGCCGGGGAAGGATAAACTTCAACAACCACAGGAGTTGAATCCGCACTCAAACAGTTATGTGTTGTTTCAAAAGTACGTACAACAAACGTTGTTGTTGCAGTAACATTCGTATTATAAACTTCATTTGTATCTAATGGATTGCCTGTCTCATCAAACCAAACACAAGTAGTTGGGTCGATAGCATAGGCAGGAACTGCGGTTAAAGTAACAGCACCTCCATCGCATAGTTGCAATGTGCTGGCAGCCATATCCAATTCAGGAGCATCAATATTGATAACATCCAAACGGAAGGCAACAATACTATCGATAGAAGGATTGCAGCTCAACCCGCTGGTATAGGCTTCAGAATAATAATAAGCTGTATCATTTCCTGTTTCAAAGAATGGAGTCAGCGGATTCCCCAACCACAAAGTATCACCATAACAAATCACTTGGTCAGGACCTTGTACAGTTTTTGTTTCTCTAAGAGTGTCCGACATGATCAAAGAACCGAGTTGACTCATATGCCCTCCTATATAGGTATTTGCATGTTCTCCATTACCAATGCTATGATCATAATCGGTACCACCAATTCTACTATAAATATTAATGATAACCTCATATTCAGCGTCATCTTTAGGATTCATCACCAAACGATGACGGGTAACGTTCGTATCGCCGAAGAAACGAACATAGAAATAATCATAGTATGAATGATGTCCGGCGAAGTCAATTGCGAAAGGGCCTTCGGTCGCACAAGGAATACCTTGTTCTGCAATCGGAGTGTTAGCACCCGGATAACTGCCATAACCATTTCCGTTATTGCAATATGCGCTTGTATAAGACTCCCCTATCCATGCTTCAGCTCCGTTAACTCTACCAAACGTTTGGAAACGGAAATCATTGAAATAGGTAGAAAGCATACCGTCTGGTATCTGTTCCCCATTTCTCTTAACAACCCATTCCAAAGAAATCTTAGTGTCTCCTGATGCACAACTTAAATCAGGCAGGATGTCGAAAGTAACTGATTGATTAACAACCATGGGAGATGGAAGGTTGGGAGGAGTCATTGTCATACAACAACCCGGCGTTTGTGCCTTCACACCTACACACATCATTACTAAAAACACGCATAACACGCAAAAAGATAAAACTTTTTTCATAATTTAGAAATTTATATTTTTATTATTTTTATTTTCAATTTATTGATTTTCAATTAGTTATTAATTTTATCATTTGACAAAATACTCTTTTTTCAATTCTGCAAAAATACAATATTTTTTTTATGTATCAACATTTTTAAGTTTTGTTATTCATTTTTTTTCAAAAGCAAAAAATCTGCAAACGCTTAATAATTCGCTAAATGCTTTAAATGAGGCAATAACGAATGTTGAAATTAAAATTATCAACTTTTATTAACACCTAAAAGTGCAAAAAAAATACAAAAAATCAACGAATTATAAAAAAAACGAAAGAAATAGCAGGTAGGTGTATACCGCAGGGACCGAAAAAAACAGGGAATCAAGCCGATCTAATACTCCCCCATGTCCCGGAAGTATCTTCCCTGAATCCTTGACATCACAATCGCGTTTATACATGGACTCAACTAAGTCGCCAAGCGTACCAAAGATAACGACCAGTATGGCAAAAAACAACCAATGCCACGGTGTTGTGAGTTTTTCTGTACATAGTATTTCCGCACTGCCCAATAAAGTAATGATTGTTGTGGTGAGCACCATCCCGCCGACAAATCCCTCTACCGATTTTTTAGGAGAAATACGCTTGAATAGCGGATGCTTCCCAAAGAGACTTCCCACACAATACGCCAAAGTATCATTCAACCAAATAGTTACGAAGAGAGAGAGAATCAATACGGTAGCATCTATTTCGTTCAGAAACAACTTTGCCAGAAGGGCTAATGGCAGTGCAACCCAAATCATTGGCAATAAGGAAACCGATACATTCAAAATCGCATTTTCCTTATTTCTGAATAACTCAACCATAGGCAAAAGCAGAACCATAGGGAAAATCAAATATCCATACACCCCCTCGCCCATAGATGGGATTAGAAAAGAGTAGCAGGATAGCGCAATGGCAATTGGATAATTGGGGTGAATGCTTTTCTTCTCCGACATCTTCAAAAGTTCCCACGTCCCCATAAAAGTAAAAAAGAGGAATAACAATTCAAACGGCAACGTGCTTACTTCCCTGAAAAGAATTGAAGAAATCACCAAAGCGATGAAAACTATTCCTGTAAGGGTGCGCACTAACACATTTTTCATTTTAAATAAATGTTTTAAATAATAAATATGTACAAGTACTATTTTTCAATGATTAAAATGAGTGTAATATGCTGGCAACAGGGGGTATAATCCTCATCCGTAAGTTTTTGTGGACGCATTAATTCCAACATGTCAAACTGAAAATCCTCTTGTCCACTATTATTGGCCACATCCTGTTCCTCATAAGTCAGTCCCGTCAATAAATGTTTTAAATCAGGGACAATACTGGAGTTGGAAGAGAGAATAATCAGATTTTTAGCCAAATTATTGATAGAAGGATAAAGCATTTGGTCTTTCCGTTGGGAAAGGACTATGTGTCCGGTCCTGGCCACCAGAAATTCCGCATAGGCGATGGCAGCATCCGCTGGCACCCCTGTTGGCATCGAATCAACGGTTTGTATTTCAAATGCATGCAAAACCCTGGTCAATTTTGCAGATGTATTCAAAACGGTATTGTACTTTCCTATTTCTATCTCTTTCTTTACATATTTATATATGCTGCTAATGCTATTGCGGGCATACTCCTTATCCTCCATTTTCTGGCGATCGATTTCAAAGGTAATGCACTTCCCTCCTGCCGATTTAAATTCCTTTTGGAACTTCACCAATAGGTCTTCTATCGGATCAAACAATTCGGATCTTTTGTCAATATTGGGTATTTGAACCGGATTAGGCGAAGAGAGGGCTTCGCGAATGTTTTGGCAAATTGAGTTTTTGCAACTGTTATTTAATATTTCCAATGAATTCCCTGTCTCCATAATAATAACTTTTGTTCAGAAATATGCTTTCCCTTATTGTTCCGGGGTTTCCACCTTTGCTTCTTCCACTGGCTGATCCGTGTTTTGCGCTGCATTTTGTTCCGGATTGCTGCCAAACGGTCGCTTCCCATAAATATTTTCCAAATCTTCTGTAAAGATAACCTCCTTTTCTATCAGAATATTGGCTAAT
>JAEEUY010000096.1 GCA_016290715.1 Bacteroidales bacterium | reverse complement strand
GTGCCCAATTCTTGTATCAAGTTACTAATAATTTGCTCTTGATTTGTTTCAATAATCGGAGCGTGCGTTTCCATTTCGCGTGGTTCAACGGAGAGGGTTTCAGCAGTGTCGGCAGTATTGGCCGTTGTTTGTTCAACAGGGAACTGATAATCAGCAAATTTCTTACGATTAGGAAGATATAGCAAGCATTTTGATTTTTGTTGTTGGTAACTGACAGGATGCAAAACGGATAACATTTTGGCATAAAAAAATTGCAGAGTTGAAGCGGCTGGATATTTTTCACACCCGCGGCGGAAATGCTCCAGATTCTCTTCGCTAACCATTAAATAGCTATCATTCATAATATTACCAATTAACAAATGCCTTATTAAAAATGTCTTCTGTTAATGCGTCATTAATCTCATTCACCAAATTACTTTCAATTGAGGTGAAATTCTGGGTACTGGAATAATCCACATATCGAGAAAACGATTGTTCAAAATTCTTTGTTTCATCAAAAGTATTGGTGAAACGCACAGATACCGTGATTGTCAGACGGTTCATTGCCGCAGTTTCATCGCCTTGAATAGCCACAGGATTGATAGTATAACCTGTTATCTCCCCTTCAAGCTTATAGTCTCCATTTTCCGTATTGATAATTGTGAGGGGTGTCTGCCCTTGGATTCTGTCTTTGAGTGCATTCGTAAACTCCTGACTAAGCAGAGGATTGACCACTACAGCATTGTTTCTAAATGTTTGAATATAAACTGTTTTAGCTCGAGGATCAACATTCCCGCCCGTAAGAGAAACCGTCAAACGACAGCCCGACAATAGCAAGATACAGACTATCCATACGAATATTAACGTATTATGATATAACTGTTTACAATTCATACTCTTTGATTTTTCGGTAAAGAGTCCGTTCTGAAATACCCAGTTCCGCAGCTGCATTTTTGCGGTTATTTTTATGTTTTTCCAATGCTTTTTTAATCATATCCTTTTCCGATTCCAGCAAAGAAAACGATTCGTGAGTGGGGACAGAATCAAGCGTATGCTCCGTCACTTCGGGCTCAACCATTTGAAACTCCTGATCAATAGGATGATACGATTGAATAGTATGTTGGATCATCGGCTGATGAGCTGCATTATTTCCACTATGTTCATAAGGGGCTGATAATTCCATCACTTTTTTCTCCAGATCTGCGACTTTACGGTTCAATTCGTACAAGAATTTAAGAATCATCTCTCTCTCCTGCAAATAAGAGGCATTGCTTTCCGTTTGCATTCTTACAGGCACATTCATGGAAGGAGCGGGATTCAAATGCTTTTGAAGAATATCAGCAGTGATCAGGCGTTCCGTTTCCACAATGGAGAGATTTTGCACCACATGTTTCAGCTGGCGAATATTGCCTGGCCAATAGTATTTTTTCAATAATTCAGAAGCTTGATTATCAAGTTTTATCACCGGCACCCGACTCTCCTCGGCAATGTCAAGAGCGAATTTGTCAAAAAGCAGTTGTATGTCGGACTGACGGTCGCGCAATGGGGGGAGGAAAATGGAAATTGTATTTAAACGATAGAAAAGGTCGTCGCGGAAGCGGCCATTTTCAATACGTTCTTGCATATTGGCATTTGTTGCGGCCACCACACGCACTTGTGTTTTCAATGTTTTGGAAGACCCCACACGCATAAATTCACCCGTTTCCAACACACGCAACAAACGCACTTGCGTTGAAAATGGAAGATCCCCCACTTCATCAAGAAAAATAGTCCCATTATTGGCTTCCTCAAAATAGCCTTTCCGTGCTTCCGTTGCATTGGTAAAAGCCCCTTTCTCGTGTCCAAAAAGTTCCGAATCAATGGTACCTTCAGGAATGGCTCCACAATTCACAGCAATAAATTTACCATTTTTGAAACCACTATTGTCGTGAATGATTTTGGCAAAATTTTCTTTCCCCACTCCACTTTCTCCCATAATCAACACCGAAAGATTCGTAGGGGCGACACGCAAAGCCGTTTCAATGGCTCGTTCCAATACCGGATCGAACCCCACTATTCCATATCGTTGCTTAACCAAAAAAATCTTGTTGTCCATTTTCAAATTGTGCGCAAAATTAGTAAAAAATCGCAGAACTAAAATAAAAAAGCGGTAAAAATTACCGCTTTATATTATTTTACCAAATTGGCAAATCCCATAAAAGCAAGGGAAAGAATGCCGGCCGTAATCAAAGCAATCGGCACACCGCGCATCGCTTTCGGCACTTTCACAAAATCCAATTGCTCTCGCAAACCGGCGAATATAACTATTGCCACGGTAAAACCGATAGCCATAGAGGTTGCATAAAGGGTGCTGTCCAAAATAGAAAATTCCGGTTTCTGCGTAACCGCAATCGCAATACCCAAAACAGCACAATTCGTCGTAATCAAAGGCAAGAAAATACCCAAAGCCTGATATAATGAGGGGCTCACCTTTTTCAGAATGATTTCCAACATCTGCACTAAAGCCGCAATCACCAAAATAAAAGCAATCGTTTGCAGAAAAAGCAGATTTAGTGGAACTAATACGTATGTATTTATTAATGAGGTAACTAAAGTCGCTAACGTCATCACAAAAATAACAGCCACCCCCCTTCCCAAAGAGGTACTAATTTTATTAGAGACACCTAAAAAAGGGCAAATACCCAAAAATTGCGATAATATGATATTATTAACAAAAACGCAACTAATGACCATCAAAATATATTCCATAATGCTCTAATTTTTAATAAATTATTTATTTGCTTTTTGCAGATATCTAATCAATGCCATCAATAGGCCGAGAACTAAAAATGCCCCTGGTGCGAGCACAAAGACGAGGATACCATCAGCGGCAGGAGCAATAAATTTGTAGCCAAATGCCGACCCTGTGCCCAGCATTTCACGGCACAACCCAATCAAGGTCAGCGCACAAGTAAAACCAAGCCCCATTCCAATTCCATCAAGTGCTGAGTCCACCACACCATTTTTAGAGGCAAAAGCTTCTGCACGCCCCAGTACAATACAGTTTACAACAATCAGTGGGATAAAGAGTCCGAGGCTTTCAGCCAAAGCAGGGACAAAACCCTGAATCAGCAAATCGACGATAGATACAAATGTAGCAATCACGACAATAAAAGCTGGAATACGCACTTTATCAGGAATAAAATTTTTCAGCATGGATATCAAGATGTTAGACATCAGCAAAACGAAGGTAGTGGCCAAACCCATTCCCAGACCATTAATTGCCGAAGTAGTTACCCCAAGAGAGGGGCACATACCAAGCACCAGCACAAAGGTAGGATTTTCCTTAACAATACCTTTTAAAAGAATTTGCATCTTACTCATTATCACCTCCTTGTTTATTAGGGTTAACTGCATCAAAGGCTTTGGCTGCACGATTGACAGCATCGCAATAGGCACGTGAAGAGATTGTGGCTGCGGTAATGGCATCCACTGTTCCTCCATCTTTTTTCACTTTCAAATCGAAATTTGCCTCAGCGGGATTCATCGTAACAAATTGTTTTGAAAAATCGCTTTTTTCCTTATTTATTTTATCACCAAGACCTGGTGTTTCTGCCATTTTAATCACCTCTGTTCCTGTAATTTCCCCGTTAGCATCAAACCCCACCATCAAGGTGAAGGAACCGCCAAATGCTTTTTTGGTATAGGTCTCCACCGCAGCTCCCACACACTGATCCTGTTGATAAGCCAACGACACATATACCGAATCGGGATCCCCATCAAGCAGAACTCCAACCCGCTGCAGATCACCATTAAAATCATGCAAAACAGCTTGTATTGCCTGTTGTTTTTTCTGGTTTTGAACCTCAATGATTGATTTTTCCGTCATTTTATACACTCCGGCGAGTGCTGCCGAGGCGGCCGCTGTAATAAGAAGCAGCGATAAAATCATCGTACCAAGTGTAGATTCTTTTTTAGCCATAACAATATATTGTATATTTAATTTTCACTCAACTATGCGCCAAAGCGTTTGGGTTTGAAGGCTTTGTCAATTAATGGCACCAAGGCGTTCATCAACAGGATAGAGAACGAAACGCCTTCAGGATAGGCCCCGAAAAGACGGATAAGACCGGTAATCAAGCCGCAACCGGCGCCAAAGACAAGCATTCCTCTTTTGGAAACTGGCGATGTAACCATATCGGTAGCCATGAAACATGCCCCTAAAATCAAACCGCCCGTTACCATGTGGAAGCAAGGATTGGCATATTGCGTCGGATCTATCAGCCAGAAAATACCTGTAAAGATGAAAGTAGTAAGCATAAAAGAAACTGGAATATGCCATGTAATCACTTTACGCAGCAACAAAAAGATAGCCCCGATGAGCAAAGCGATGGCAGAGACTTCGCCAAAACTCCCGCCCATTTGTCCAATCAGCATATCCACATTAGAAGGGAATGACATCAAGCTGCCGTCACTAACAGGATAAACACCATGCATCATCGCATGAACATCCTGAGCATGAGATTCTTTTAATATTCCCAAAGGAGTAGGCCCGGTAACCACATCCGCCATCTTTCCAAACGACCAGATAGGGCGAGCCACTGGCCATGTGGTCATCTGCACCGGAAAAGAGATGAGCAATACGACACGCGCAGTAATTGCAGGGTTAAACAAGTTGTTGCCTAATCCGCCAAAAGCCATTTTAGCCAAACCGATAGCAATTAATGCACCAAAAATAATGATGGGAATAGGCAAATTAGAAGGAACATTAAAGGCTAATAACAAACCTGTTACAACTGCTGAACCATCAGGGATGGTACATTTTCCTTTCAGCAAGAAACGCTGGATTAAATATTCAAAAACCACACAACTCGCCACAGAGACCAAAGTCAGCCATAGTGCAGGTAGTCCGAAATAAAAAATACTCACTAAAAAAGCTGGCAATAAGGCTATTACCACTGTCCACATAATTTTTTTCACAGACTCTTCCCCGTGAATATGAGGAGACCCTGAAACTTTCAATAAAAAATCACTCATTTTAGTTAAATTTCAAGCCGCAAATTTACACAAATATATCATTATTGAATAAAAAATTTACATTTTTTTACCACTGGCATTTGGCATACTATATTCACAACCGCAGTATAGCTGATTATAAAAACCGTTTTCTTTCAATAGAATCCGACGACGTTCTTGCAATCCCCCCTTTCTCCAATTTTTTTCATAGAAAGAGGTGCCGGGGAATATGGCTTCCGCATAACGCCCTGCTTCGTTAATCTGGTCCAAGTTCTTCCAACGGGAAGAGGCCAAGGTGGTTGCAAAGAGTTCAAATCCCCTGTCGTGTGCCAATTGCGCCGTCTTGAACAAGCGCATTTTAAAACACTGCAAACAGCGCTGGCCCCGTTCTGGTTCTTTTTCCAACCCCTTCATTTCTTGCAACCAATCTTCATGGGTGTAATCCCCGTCAATCATTTCCAATCCTAATGATTGCGCATAGCGACTGCACTCGTTTTTGCGAATAACATACTCTTCATCAGGGAAAATATTCGGATTATAATAATATAAGGTAGGAAGAAAGTCGTTTTGCAAAAGCCACTCAATAATGGGAGCAGAACAAGGGGCACAACAGGTGTGAAGTAAAATTTTTTTCATTTCCATCAGAAAAAAAATCGCTGCAAATTT
>JAEEUY010000095.1 GCA_016290715.1 Bacteroidales bacterium | reverse complement strand
GTTCTATTATCCATAATATTGAATTGCGCCCCGGACAAGGTGCCAAAATGGTACGTAGTGCTGGTTCTTACGCACAACTCATGTCAAGAGATGGGAAATATGCAACCATTAAGATGCCTTCTGGCGAAACAAGAATGATTCTTTGAGCTTGCCGTGCGACCATCGGCATGGTTTCCAATGTTGACCCTAGTCTTGACGTGTCCGGTAAAGCCGGTCGTAGCCGTTGGTTGGGCCGCCGTCCTCGCGTTCGTGGTGTCGTTATGAACCCTGTTGATCACCCAATGGGTGGTGGCGAAGGCCGTGCATCAGGTGGTCACCCACGCTCAAGAAAAGGCTTGCCAGCTAAAGGTTATAAGACGAGAGCTCCTAAGAAGAACTCTAATAAATACATCATCGAAAGAAGAAAAAAATAATTTAAAGAGATAACAATATGAGTCGTTCATTAAAAAAAGGTCCTTTTATTCATTATAAATTGGAACAACGCGTATTAGCAGCCCAAGCTTCTGGTAAAAAAACCACTATCAAAACTTGGTCTCGTTCATCAATGATATCTCCTGACTTTGTCGGTCTTACCATTGCTGTTCACAACGGTAATAAATTTATCCCCGTTTTCGTTAGCGAAAATATGATCGGGCATAAATTGGGCGAATTTGCTCCTACCCGTATCTTCAGAGGACATGCTGGACAAAAAGACAAAGGTAAAAAATAGTAATTACTTCTTCTTTTTATACTTCAAAGCGATGAGTTTGCCTCATCGCTTTTTTTTGTCCCCCATAACTCACTACACCAAAACTTTTATGTAAATTTGCACGTTTAAAAATAAAATATGATTTTCCCTGAATATCTATCTCAAAACGACACTGTTGCCCTTGTTGCACCCGCACGTAAAATATCTTACGAAGAGATCTTACCAACAATTGAATGGCTGACCAAAGCGGGATTCAAAGTGGAATTAGGGGAAAATATTTTATCCGAATATCATCAATTTGCCGGCACCGACACCCAGCGCTGCGCCGACATCCAATATTTTCTTGATGCACCCCATATAAAAGCCATACTCTGTGCACGTGGAGGTTACGGTTCTGTCAGGCTCATCGACCGCCTTGATTTTTCCAAATTCCTGCAACATCCCAAATGGTTTTGCGGATATAGCGACATCACCGTTTTTCACACACACTTGAATAGGTTAGCGTGCGCTTCCATACACTCCACCATGTGTATCAACATCACGGCCGAAACCCTCAACAACGAAAACAGCCAGTCTCTTCTCCGCGCACTTCGCGGCGAAACATTAAGCTACTCCTTCGCCCCATCTGAACTTAACAAAACCGGCTGTGCAACAGGGGAACTTGTGGGGGGAAACCTCTCTATCCTGTATTCCCTGCTCGCCTCCCCTTCCGACCTGATTACTGATGGGAAAATCCTTTTCATCGAAGACCTTGATGAGTACCTCTATCATATCGACAGGATGATGATGGCCATGAAACGTGCAGGAAAACTCGCCCATCTGGCAGGATTGGTCGTCGGCGGAATGTCGCAAATGAACGACAACACCATTCCCTACGGGAAAACAGCCATTGAAATTGTGGCCGAACATTGCCAAGAATACAAATTCCCCGTTGCTTTCAATTTCCCCGCAGGGCATATTGACCAAAATATGGCCCTTAAGCTGGGAAGTATCGTCCAATTACAAGTAACCACCCAAAATAGTCAGCTCATTTTCAAATAAATTATACAATGAAAACATTCTGTAAAATCATACTCAAATTATTAAGGATCAAAATAGATACCGTAAACATAGCACCCGAAGCGCGAAAATGCGTGCTACTGTTCGCACCCCATACCAGTTTCACCGATTTCCTTGTCGGCAAAATGGCCCTGATAACGATGGGGGTAAAAACAACCTTTTTGATGAAAAAAGAGGCTTTTTTCTTTCCCCTCGGTCCTATTTTGAAAAAAATGGGCGGAATGCCAGTTGACAGAAAACACGTGAAAAAATTCCCGATAATAGCAGCTAACTATATCAAAGAACAAGAAGAAATTGCTTTTCTCATCTCTCCCGAAGGGACCCGCAAACTGAACCCAAATTGGAAAAAAGGGTTCTACTATATCGCCCAAGAAGCCGGAGTTCCTATTCTTTTAGGGTATTTGGACTACAAAAGTCGGCGCGGAGGCGTAGGCCCCGTTTACTACCCTACCGGCGATTACGAAAAAGATTTGGCAGAAATGGAAAAATATTATTACGGAATGCATGGACTCCATAAAGGCAAATTCAACCTTGAGGACAAACCCTACGCACATCCTGATTGGCTTTAACACATTGATATAAAACCTTGACTAAGAGCAGAAACCATTGTAAAACTTATTCATTTCCCCTTAAAGAAGCAGTTTCGCTACTTCTTTTCTTCCTCATTGTTTTTCCTTTAAATGCCCAATTTTACAATGGCTCCAACATTTCTTTTGGAAAAAATCGCGTTCAATATCAAAAACAGAATTGGCAATACTATCGCACCACCAAATTTGATGTGTATTTTTACCCAACAGGGAAAGAATTGGGGAAATATGCACTGACAAAAGCCCCCCAATTCATCGAAGAGATAGAAAATCTGCTCAATTTTACCGCTACAAAAAAAATTCAATTTATTGTTTACAATACCCAATCCGATTTTCGGGAATCAAATTTTGCCTACGACAACGACGAGTTTTACAACTATGGCGGCGTAACCAACATATATGGCACCAAAATCTATCTCTATTTTGACGGTGATCATGACCATTTCAACAAAATGATGCGTGCTGGCATTATGAATCTTTATGCACACTTTATCATCAACGGCACTTCGGTAGGTGCCAACATCTCCTCCGAAAGTTTGCTGGATGTCCCCAATTGGTATTTTTCCGGATTGGGTTCCTATATCGGCGACAACTGGAATGCTACTACAGATGCCCATGTCAAAAATGGCATTATTTCACAAAAATATGCCGACTTTGATGAGCTAACACCTGTAGAAGCGACCTATG
>JAEEUY010000094.1 GCA_016290715.1 Bacteroidales bacterium | reverse complement strand
TTGCATGGCTAATTTTTCACTTTTCTCTTTCGTACTTTGCAAGGTGTCATCGGGATAAAAAACAGAGACCAGACCACAATAGCGGGTACGCCGTTCTTTCAGCAAGACTACCGCCGCAATCGGCACATTCATCTGTGCGGCCAGCATAAAGGGACCTAACGGAAAAGTTGTTTCCTTTCCTAAAAAATTCACTTTCAACACTTTCTTGCTTCCCCATACACGATCACACGCAATCGTAATAATTTCACCTCTCTCCAAAGCCTCTTTGATGGCAAACAGATGCGACAAATCGTTAGAATAGGAAATCGTTTTCAGATTATGTTCATTAAAAGCGTCATTCCTTTGATTTTTAAACACTTCCGATTCTCCTCCGTAAATAACACAATTCACCACTTTTTTATCCTGAGGAAAACAATGGCCAATCATTTCAAAATTACCCACATGAGATCCTGCCACAATAATTCCCTCGGGGCGGTCCAACCATTGGTTAAACTCCGTTACATTCTTTATAACCAACTTGAACTGTCGGGTATTGCCTGCCAAAATAGCAAACTTATCCAGAACGACTTCTCCAAAAAGGATAAAATTCTTAAGAGTTCTCCAAAAGGAAGTCCATTTAGAAAGATGATGAATCTGGTGAAAGTAGTAGAAAATATAACGGAACGACTGGCGTTGTGCCAAGCAATAAAAGGGGATCGCAAAAAACAACATGGGGTATAAAAACACCACGTTAACCCGCCTGAGTGCCCAGAACAAAAAACGCTGTCCGAAATTTCCGCCCCCCGTTTTTCCCGACCACTCTTGCTTGTTATCTGACATTATTTCAACTTATTATATACATAATCGTAAAATTGCGAAAGCAATTTCACATCTTTCATTTCCGTCGGTTGAATTTTAATTTTAAATTGGCGTTCTACAATAACGGCAATATCTATAAAATCAAGGCTGTCGATATGTAAATCTTCTTTTAATCGAGCATCTTCTTTAATTAAATCAGGTTCAATTTCCAATTCCTCGATTAAAAAATCATTAATTTGCTTAACGATGGTCTCTCTATCCATTTTATCTATTTTATATTTAAATATCTACAAAAAACCAAAAAGAAAAAAAGCTCCATTTTGGAGGTGCAAAAATACAATTTTTTAGAAATAAATACAACAGGCTTTATCAGAGCCATTTTTTAACCACCAAAGCGCTATTGGTACCACCGAAACCGAAAGAATTGGAAAGATAACAATCTATCTTTTTATCCATTGTTTTTTTCACAATATTCAAATTTCGGGAATACTCATCCGGCTCTTCAAAATTGATATTAGGGGCAATAAACGAATGAAGCATCATCAAGTTGGAATAGACAACTTCGCTGGCTCCTGCCATCCAACATTCATGCCCTGTCATTGATTTAGTGGAAGAGATAGGAGGTTTGCAATTCCCGAACAATCTATCCAGAGCCATTGCCTCAAAGGCATCCCCCTGCAAAGTGGAGGTAGCGTGTGCATTTACATAATCCACATTTTCGGGGGTAATGCCAGCATCATTCAAAGCACGCTGCATGGCAATCTCCGAGCCCACATCACTGGGCTGCGAAATGTTAGCGCCATTGGAAGAGAACCCATAACCCACTACTTCCGCAATAATCGGCGCCCCCCGTTTGACGGCGTGCTCATACTCTTCCAAAATGACGGTAGCCGCCCCGCCACTGGGTACCAAACCATCCCTGAATCTGTCAAAAGGACGAGAGGCCGAAGTAGGATTATCCACTCTCGTTGAAAAGGCGCTGATCGCATCAAAACTACTCATTGAAAGATAATTGACTTCTTGTGCTCCCCCACAAATAATCATATCCTGCAAACCTTCTCTGATAAACATCAACCCTAAACCAATGGCATGAGAACTACTGGCACACGCCGCACTGATGGTCATATTGATTCCTTTCAGTTTAAAAATCGTTGAAAGATTCATTGTAACCGTAGAGTTCATTGACTGGAAAATAGCGCCTGAACCTTGCAAAGTAGTGTCTTTGGTTTCCAAAGTAAGCATGTGCGCTTCAATGGCCGGCTTAGCCGTAGAATCGTTTCCATATAAGATGCCCACCTCGTTTTTATCAAGATAGTCCATATCCACTGCCGCATTCTTAAGTGCTTCAGCAGTAGCCATATACGCATATTCTCCTTGTTCAGGGAGACAAACACGGGAGCGACGGTCCAACAACCCTTTTAACATGGGACGCTCTACTATTCCCGTTAAGGGGGAACGATAACCGTAGGCTATACGCGCCTCATCGATGCCTATGCCCGATTTCCCTACATATAACGATTGCTTTACTTCCTCAAGATTTTTCCCCAAACACGAGCATATCCCCATCCCCGTTATCACAACTCTTCTCATTACTATTAATTATTTTTTAAATTTACAATTATGTTATGTATAAAGTCCTCCATTAATGGAAATCACCTCGCCAGTTATATAAGCCGACTGCGGAGAGGCCAAAAAACCAACCAACGCCGCCACTTCCTCCGGTTGACCGAAGCGTCCCACCGGAATCATCTTTTTGAGAGAGTCCTCATCCAAATCTTTGGTCATATCGGTGGCGATAAAACCTGGGGCAACGGCATTCACCGTAATTTTGCGAGAGGCGATCTCTTGGGCAAGCGCTTTTGTAGCGCCAATCAACGCTGCCTTCGCAGCCGAATAATTAACCTGCCCTGGCAGTCCTTTGATTCCCGACAACGATACCATATTGATAATTCTCCCCTTACGATGCATAATCATCCCTTTGAGCAGGTAGCGGGTAACATAAAAAAATCCGTCCAAGCTGGTTTTTAAGACATCATTCCATTGTTCATTTTGCATAAAAATCATCATCGTATCTTGACGGATACCCGCATTATTCACCAATACCGAAACAAAATCTTCAGTATGCCGGTCCTGCCATTGTTCCAGTGCCTTCTCTATGGCACCAACATCGGAGACATCAAAGGGAAGCAATTCTGCCTTTCCTCCTTTGTCTTCAACCATTTTTTGGGTTTCCAAAGCGGCAGCTTCATTATGTGCATAGTTAATCAAAACAGGGAATCCCATTTCCGCCAACCGCAGGCAGATAGCTCTTCCTATGCCCCGTGAACCACCTGTTACAAGTGCATATTCCATACTAAAAATCTGTTTTATAATCCTTTAAAAAATTTATAACTGCTTCTATTTCTTCATAGTGTGGGGTGTCTTTTTCAATTACAGGCACTATTTCGCGAATAGAGGAGTATATCTTTTGACCGACTGAA
Source organism: Bacteroidales bacterium (assembly GCA_016290715.1). GTDB lineage: Bacteria > Bacteroidota > Bacteroidia > Bacteroidales > WCHB1-69 > UBA1756. Next base: position 33,317 of record JAEEUY010000094.1, on the reverse strand, counting down.
GACATTTTATCCTTAATATCCAGACAATCTATCGCTTGTGCCAACCCGATGTAATGTATTGCCATCACTTGGTAGGCATTATCAATCACTCTTTTGGCAAGAATAGCAGAATTGGTTCCCATGCTCACCACATCTTGATTGTCGTTATTATTGGGTATGCTGTGAACATACATCGGATTTGATAAGGTTTGATTTTCGGCGGTGGTGGAAGTTGCCGTAAATTGCATAGCCTGCACGCCATAATCCAATCCTAATTTTCCCAAATTAAGGAACGGAGGCAACAATTCATTAATTTTATCATGACACAAATAATTAAATTGACGCTCCATTAACATAGTCAATTTCGTTATAGCAATTTTCATTTTATCCATTTCAAAAGAGACATAATCGCCATGGAAATTGCCGCCGTGATATACTGTTTTCGTTTCTATATCCACAATAGGATTGTCATCCACGGCATTCAACTCCTCTTCCAAAATTCGTTCAGAGAAGTGCAAGGTTTCCCAAATAGGTCCCAAAATCTGCGGAGTACAGCGCAAGGAGTAGAATGGCTGCACCTTATGCTTAAAAATAGCTTCTTGATGCGGATGATACATTTCCACCTCTCTCTTCAACAAGCGGCGACTATCTGATGATAAATTACTCATCCATTGGGCAATACGCATCTGGCCTTCATGACCTTTCAAATCATTTAGTTCTGATGCGAGGAAATCATCGTAAGAGGCTACAATTTCATTAATCATCACCGAGGCAATGGTCGCCAAATAGAGTAATTTTTTCGCATAATGCAGGTTGACAATTCCAACACCCGTCATCATGGCGGTACCATTGGTCAGCGCCAGCCCCTCACGAATAAACGGTTGTAGCGGTTGCAAATCCAATTGGCGCAGCACTTCCATCGTAGGCTGCCACTTCCCTTGATAGTTCACTTTACCTTCACCAATGAGCGTCAGGGCAAGATGGGCTAATTGGACAAGATCGCCACTGGCACCCACACTGCCATGCTGTGGAATAAACGGGTAAACATCGTGGTTAATAAAAGCCGCCAACAGTTTCAAAACACTCAAATGCACCCCCGATTTCCCTCGGGCAAAGGTTTGAAAGCGCGAAATCATAGCCGCTTTAACGTATTTGTCTCCAAATGGCTCTCCCGCCCCCGTAGAATGACTGCGTATTATATTGTATTGTAATGACAGCAAATCCTCATCTGAAACACGATATTGCGCCATAGGCCCAAAACCCGTATTGATACCATAAATTACTTTGTCTTTAGAAAATTCCTTCAAAAAATGATAACTCTCTTCCACACGACGCTGAACTTCACCATCAATGACCAATTTTTTATTTTCAAAAAGAATTTCTTCAATTTCTTTTATTCGCATAATTACGATAAATTATTTATTAACAGTATGTTATATATCTCCTTAATTTCTTTTCTTTTTTCTCCTAAAGTTTGCAAAAATAATGTTTTTCAATGGAACGAATCTTTTTTCGCATTAAATTTCTTCAAAAAAAAATAATGAAGATTCCCTTATGGTGATTTTTTCGAAAAAAATATGCAACAATTTCAAGTGGAGAGCCCCTTTTCTTCTCAAAAAATATGTACTTTTGCGGAAAAATTTGGTAGAATGTCAATTATTGTCAAGAACGTATCAAAACAGTTTGGGACGCAATGGGCGTTAAAAAATGTTAGTTTCGAAGTAAAACAAGGTGAAATTGTCGGCTTTTTAGGTCCTAATGGGGCAGGAAAATCCACCATGATGAAAATTATCACTTGTTATCAACCACCCACTGCTGGAGATGTATCTGTTTGTGGATTAGATATTTGGAACGACTCCTTAAATCTACGAAAAAAAATTGGTTACCTTTCTGAGCAAAATCCGTTATACGTTGATATGTATGTTACCGAATTTCTTGATTTTATTGCTGGCATTCATAAAATCCCCAATAAAAAACAGAGAGTATCAGCAATTATTGAAGAGATTGGACTTGTACCAGAGATGCACAAAAAAATCGGCTTGCTATCGAAAGGGTACAAACAGCGTGTGGGGATAGCACAAGCACTTATCGCCGACCCTGAAGTACTTATTTTAGACGAACCCACTTCAGGTCTTGACCCTAACCAATTGGTTGAGATTCGTGATTTGATTCGCCGGTGTGGAAAAACCAAAACCGTATTATTATCCACTCATATCATGCAGGAAGTGGAGGCCATGTGCGATCGGGCAATCATCATCAACAAGGGAGAAATTGTAGCCGATGCCACTTTAAACGAACTTCGTGCTGATGCCGAACGGAGGGGAATGAAAGACCACTCTATTGAAGAATTATTCCACGCACTTACTTTAAGATAAAAAAACAACTTATTTATAATGAAGCGGTTAACAATAATATTAGGGCTATTATTTTGCTTTATTATCACGCCTTCATTTGCACAAGATGAAGGGGATCCGTGTGTTCAAAAATTTGATAAACAGACTGAAAAGAATTTCAAAAAAGCGCGTGATTTGCAAATTCACGGGAAAAAGGCGGATGCCAATGCGATTTATCGGGATATTTTAGATGCCTATCCCGAACATTTGGAAGCAAATTATTATTTAGCGCTAAGTTACTATCTGCCTATCGAACTAAATAACTTATACATAGAACGAAAACAAGATGCCAAAGTGATTATTGACGCTGCCGACCGGATGTATGCTGTATGCCCCTATCACCGCATCAAAATACACCTTTATGCCGCCAGAGTGGCCTACCTTACAGAAGATTTTGCCTCTGCCATCAAGCATGCCAAAGTGTTGATTGAAAATCCTGATTTGGTGAAAGAGATCAGTGATATTGAAGAGGCGGAAATGATTATAAGCAAATCCAAATTCTTTGACCAGCTTTTGAATAATCCTGTACCATTTGAGCCACACGCTATAGAGGGCATTTCAACGGAAAACGATGAGTATTTGGCAACCTTATCACCCGATGGGGAGTTTTTCTATTTTACCCGCCGCCAACCCGTTCAAGAAAAACAGCAATTTGGCACCGTTACCATTGACAAAGAGTTATTTTCCTACAGCCAACGCAATACTTTGGGCGGCTACGGAGTCGGGCAGCCACTTCCCTATCCTTTCAATGAGTCAAGCAACGAAGGAAGTCCAACGATTAATTTGTCGAATGACTTGCTTATTTTTGCCAAAATGACAGAAGTGAAACTGAAAGATCCCACCACTAACAAAGAGTATATGTATCCCAATTACGATTTGTATTATGCCACTTTTGATGGGAGCGACTGGTCAGATCCCCGTTCTTTGGGCGACAAAATCAATCGTCCTGATTCATGGGAATCACAACCCTCTTTAAGTTCCGACGGCAATGTCCTGTTTTTTGCCAGTGATCGTGCCAACGGAAGTTACGGCGGGACAGATATATGGATGAGTGAACGTGATGCCAATGGAAATTGGCAAAATCCCGTCAATTTGGGGGCTACTATCAATACCAAAGGAAATGAGCGCTCTCCTTTCCTGCACACGGACAGCAAAACACTCTATTTTTCTTCCTCCGGACACGATGGTATGGGCGGACAAGATATTTTCTATTCAAAGATGACGGAGAAAGGCACATGGTCAAAACCTGTCAACATCGGCTATCCTATTAATTCTGAAAATGATGAAGTGGATTTTTTTGTTAGCCTGAATGGTCAGACAGCCTATTTTTCGTCTAATAACTTGGAGATGAAAGATTGGAATATTTATCGTTTTGAGTTATATGAAGCGGCCCGGCCGAAAAGTATGATGATTGTAAAAGGAACTGTTTCAACCGATGACAAAGAGCGAGTTGAAGCGGTAGTTGAGTTACGCGATGAAAACGCCAACATCATCAGTACCACCAAAGCAAATGAAAACACAGGGCAATATGCCTTAGCCACCGAAGTGGTGGCAGAAAAAGAGCAAAATCTCATTGTTAACATCAAACAAGAGGGATATGCTTATGACACCAAAATGCTCACCATCCCTGCAGAGTCTGACCAAAACGTCATCACCTCTAATGCCGAAGTAAAGAAAATAGAAGTGGGGAAAATCTGTGATTTGCATGATATTTATTTTAAGACCAACTCATTCACCCTTACCCCCACTTCAGAAAAAATAGTTGATTTCTTTGCTGAATTTTTAAAAAACAATCCGACCATCAAGGTGGAGATACAAGGACATACCGATGATGTCGGCAACGACCAAACCAACCTTATTCTTTCCGAACATCGTGCAGAAGCCGTTTATAACTACCTAATAACAAAAGGGATACCAAAAAACCGCATGACTTACAAAGGGTACGGCGAGAGCAAACCCATTGCCAGCAATGCCACCGAAGCAGGAAGAGCCAAGAATCGTAGAACCGTATTTTTAATTAATGAACAATAGATTATTATTTTCCAAAACCCCTTTCTTACAAGATAAAAAGTATTTTGTCCAGTTGCTATTCTTGCTATTTCTTGTTGTAGCCGGAATGATTGTTTTCAGCGCTTTTTCAGTTTTTTTAACTCATTTTTTTATTGGTGAAGGCGACTTCCAGACACCTCATGGTTTACGATTGGTACAGGGTTTGTCGGCGATTGGCACTTTTTTCATTCCTGCATTATTATTTTCTTATTGCAAGCAATGCCAATGCTTCTCTTATTCATTGTCCGGACGGCTTCCCCAAAAGAAAGTTTTTTTTGTATATGCTTTCATCTTATGCTTCACGCTCATTCCTTGTATCGCACTTTTGATCAAATGCAACGAACTAATTCCCTTGCCAGGAAATATCGCACAAATGTTTGCTGATATGGAAGAGAGCAGCAACCGCATTTTAGAGATTATTTTTTCTGATACCACGTGGCATGGTCTATTTCTAAACCTACTGGTTTGCGCTATTTTTCCCGCTATTTGTGAAGAATTTTTTTTCCGTGGAACACTTCAGAATTTTTTCAGGGAATGGTTCAAAAGCGAACACATTGCCATTTGGGTTACCGCATTTATCTTTAGTACGATACACTTCCAGTTCAGTGGATTTCTAGCGCGTTTGGTTTTAGGCGCCTATTTGGGGTATCTCTTTGTATGGAGCCGTTCGTTGTGGGTTCCCATTGTCGCCCATTTTTTTAACAATGCCTTATCCGCCATCGCTGCCTTCCAAAATTCAGGGGCTCTTTACGATGAGAGTGATTTTTACTTTCAAGAGGGCAATACAGCCATCACTATTATTGCCATGATTAGTGGGGTTTTACTTACTGCCATCTTCCTCTTTTATGCTTACAAACAAAGGGAAGTGGAGGCATCATAATCTTCTCGCCAACGCCACACACCTTTTTATGGAACGGTGTTTGCCATTTTTATTCCACCAGTCAATTTTAACAACATAGAGATTGTTGGCGACGGCGCTCCCATTATCCGCCATACCATCCCAGACAAATCGCTCTTGCATTCCACATATCTGATTATTAGAAAGCACTTTAATCCTATATCCTTGGGGATCATAAATGGCGATTGAAACCCTGTTTTCTGCCTCTGTAAAAGAGCAATATATTTCCACATAATCATCGAACCCGTCGTTATCGGGTGAAAAAAGAGGCGGAACCACTTGTACAATTTCGTCAGCAGAAGCCAATTCTGAGAATTGGGAATTAAGATAGCCAGGGGTCCCCCACCCCGCACTTCCTGCTGCAGATTTCCAATTGGAACTCTCCTGCGTAGGAGAATCAAAGTGCAATCGTTCTAAAGAGACCCCATCCACCGACTGCAACAAGCTATAGTGCATCTTCTCGTCGTAGATCAACCGATCGATGTGTTCGTACGAAGGTGTCAGAATGTGCACAGTACCTCCACTATTCGGCAAAACAGGAAATTTGGAATTTTCAACCAACGATTTCGGATTTTGAACAATATATTGGGTTTCTGTTAATGATTTGTCCTTACAAATAGCTACATATTGTTTAGGAAACAATTGCCATCCATCTTCCACCATAGGCACCACACTTTTAGGATAGTCCCCATTCCCAACACCCAAATAGAGATTCCCTATATCAATTACCTTATCTGAACGGTTATACAATTCAATATAGGGAGCATCTGTTGATTCAAAAGAATTGAACAGCAACTCATTAATTATAATATCGTTAGAAACAGGCTGATTCGGCAAAGCAAATTCACCGAACAGTCCCTGATGCATCATATTACCCACACAATCTTCCACCAAACCATTGATTGTCAATGTATAAATAAGATTTTGTTCCAAATCTTCCGACAATGTCAAAAGAATACTTTTATAATCAGGCGGAATCGGTTTGGCAGATACACACACTATTCCACGATCTATGGAAAAAAACATAGGATTTAATGTATCCTCGGAAACATAAAGAGGTTCATCAAAAAAAACACGGATATTTTTTTCATCTTGTACCACAATTTTTTCCAATACAGGAGAGCCCCAATCGTGATTTTCAGCTGCAACGGAATTGGGCATTCCCGGCGTTCCCCCACGGACATCTTCACTCGAAGCCCAATTTTCCTTACCACCACAAGGATTATCCACATCCATGATTTCCAAAGACCATCCCCCTAAGCGCTTTAAACTATGGGTATGCCACTTTCTATCTGCGTGCAAGTGGTAAATAAGCTTTTCCTCTGCATCATACAACGACAACACCTGCTCTTCATCAGCGATTCCCAAGGATGATACGGCAACCACATTGGGCACACCCATAAAATCATTTTGATAATTGGCAGGAACAATGCATACTGCTGAGCGAGGGGGCAAAAAAATGTCAGGTAAATACTTGACCGCATTTCCTATTCGAAGCGTCCAATGCGACAGGGCAACATCCAATGGCAATCGATTAAACAGTTCTATGTATTCGCAGGCGGGAAGTTGCACAGGGGGATTCGGAACGGCCATCAATTCACTGACAATTATTTCATTTCTGCAAATATGATAATTGCAAAAATGAGCGGTGGTATCGTGCATCGGCAAGCCATTCCACGAATACAAATCTCTTATCAGAAGTTCATACGGCACTCTTTCCTGAAAAATCGTATCAAAATAGAGCACCACCCTATCGGCAGTCGCCCTTCCCCATTCACAAAAAATCGGGGAAACTTGTTCATTCACAAGTACAAAATTTTCTGTAAATGTCAAAGAAGAATCCATCGCTTTATCAAAGATGAGCAATAATTTACCCTCATCTGACGCGTCCAACGTTTGCAAATGAGGGAGAATTGTATCTATACATGGTGGTCCACTATAGATATTATCGAAAAAGAAACGGTTGGCATTGGTGGAAGTATAACAGCACTTTATTCCAAAATATTGATAATCAGAAGCATTAAAATAACCATACGCACTTGCTTCCTCTTGATACGCACCATTTTGATATGCATCAATATATAAACGCCATAAATTCGTAGCATCTTTCGTTACCTTTATATTATAAGAAAACGCTGCAGCGATAGACGTTACCCCGCGAAAGACCGAAAAACACTGACCATTTTCCTGATAAAAAAGTTCAACGACATCCCCTGCTCCCGACTCTCCCATTTTGAGAAAAAATCCTTTCAGACTATCCGACTGAAAATCAGCACTATTTGCGCAAAGATAAATACATGCATAATTGCGATCGGATGGGGCGAAAGACATTTTCACACTTATTCGCCATTCTGTTGGGGTTTCATCCCAGCCACTATTCAGCGACAATTGTGCGACTCCGCCTCCATTGTCCCATAATTGCAATTGTTTTTGTTCATTCACCATAAATTTACCAGTATCTCCACTCCAAATAGGATTATCAGAGAAATTCCCATCCGAAAAATCATCATAAAATTGTGAAAAAAGAAAGAGTGGAAAATACACTAATAGAGTAGTTGTAAGCCATTTAAGTTTTTTCATAGTAAGTGTTAGTTAAAAATAGTGATATCATCAAAAACGATTTACAAATTTAGTATCTTTGCTTCCCAAAGTCAAGTGTTTTAACGTTTATTAATAAAAAAGAGAAACAAAAATGAAAATTGCATTAGTCGGTGCCACTGGATTAGTGGGCAGTGTTATGCTTAAAGTATTGGAAGAACGCGGTTTTGCCAAGTGTGAATTACTTCCTGCAGCCTCACAACGGTCGGTAGGGAAAGAGATTCTGTTTGCCGGTCGCACGCTCAAAGTGCTGTCTGTTGAACAAGCCATTGAGGCAGCACCTGATTTCGCAATTTTTTCGGCTGGGAGCGCGGCTTCTCTCACCTATGCGCCACAATTTGCGGCAAAGGGAACTACCGTCATTGACAATTCTTCTGCTTGGCGCAACTATGAACATATTCCGCTGGTGGTCCCGGAAATCAACATTGACAGTGTACGTGCCACCGATAGAATCATAGCCAATCCCAACTGTTCAACCATACAAATGGTATTAGCTTTAGCGCCTCTGCATTGGAAATACAAAATCAAAAGATTGGTTATATCAACGTATCAGGCGGTAACGGGCACGGGAATGAAAGCGGTGAACCAGCTGATGTCGGAACGGGCGGGAGAAGAGTGTGATAAAGCCTACCCTTACGAAATTGATTTGAACGTACTTCCACATGGTGGAACCTTTGAAGAGAGCGGCTACACAACAGAAGAACTCAAGCTCGTAAACGAAACACGAAAAATCCTATCGGACAAAAACATTATGGTAACGGCCACGGTAGCGCGTGTTCCCGTAATAGGCGGTCACTCCGAATCTATTAACGTTGAGTTTTACAACGACTACGATATAGAAGATGTACGCCATCTTTTACAAAAGATGCCAGGCATTAAGTTGTATGATGATCCGGAAGAAAACAAGTATCCGATGCCCCGCTATGTGCAAAATAAAGACGAGGTATGGGTAGGAAGATTAAGAAGAGACGAATCACAACCCAATAGTCTGAATATGTGGGTTGTTGCGGATAATCTGCGTAAAGGAGCCGCCACTAATGCGATTCAAATCATGCAAAAACTGATTGACATCTGGCATCTATAATTTCTTGCCATTCCATTTCCATTGATTATCAATCAATAAGAAATAATAGACCTCAATAACTTTATCATTTTTACATTCATAACTTAGCGTTACCTTCGTCTCATTTTCTGAAACGGATTCTGTGCCAACCACTTTAACACGATGAGCGAAGCCGCCCGCTGCCTCCATACGATGATTAACCGCATCAATATGTTCAAAAATAACAGCGGAATCCATTCCCTCTGCTAACATCAAGCCTGCTTTTAATCCATCTTGATGACCAATATAATATCCTAACTGTTCAGCAGTTACATTCACTTGCGATGTTTGTGCAGACATTTGTTTCACACAAAAGGTTAATCCACTGAGCACAAACAATATCACTAAAAATCTCTTCATAATTTGAAATTTGGTTTGCAAAAATACATTTTTTAACGAATAATTCATTGCTCCCTGAAAAATTCTCATGCCATTCCCGCACAAAATCTATTAACTCTTTCTTGTTAAGTATTTTTTATGTTGTAAAAACGAAGATACAATGATTAGCGGTATTTTTGCAAAATATGTTATTTTAAAGATTCAAATTATCATTGTAATGAAAAACCTATACGCCTTAATTATTGCTTTTAGCTTATTGTTAGCCGCTCCCTATAAAAATTTTGCACAATATAGTGCAGATGATATCCAGCAATACATCGCACAATATAAAGACTTGGCTATTCAACAGATGTACGAATACAAGATTCCTGCCAGCATCACTTTAGCCCAGGGGATTTTTGAAAGTGCCTGCGGGACAAGCCGTTTAGCGAGAGAAGGAAACAACCATTTTGGCATCAAGTGCCACAAAGAATGGACGGGGGATACGCTATTATTAGACGACGACGAACTGCAAGAATGCTTTAGAAAATATCTTTCGGTCAATGAATCCTACGAAGACCATTCGTTGTTTCTCGCGAAAAGGCCTCGTTATAATGCCCTATTTTCATTAGACATTATGGATTATGAAGGTTGGGCAAAAGGGTTGAAAGCAGCGGGTTACGCCACCAATCCCCAGTATGCAGACCGTTTGATTAATCTGATTAAAACCTACCGCATTGCCCAATGGGACACGCTATACCAAGCACGACTGGCACAAGGTTATTTTAACAATCCACAACCTGCCGTCGTTGAAAACACCCCCAAACCTGTTGTAACCCCAATTGTTTCCCAACCCGCAACAACCTCCAAACCTGATAAAAAACATCCTGCGAAGCATAAAAAACCTGCTCAAAGTACACATAGCGGCACTCCCGCCCATCATAACCAAACCACTCCGGCCAAAGCCAATAGTGGCAATCCTGAAGGAAATGTGAAAAAACCGCATCAAACAAGCACTGCCGGCGAAACGGTCATCCTTCCCACACCGGAACCCATGCCTCAAACTACAGAAGTGGTTTATACAGAAACTGCACAGGAAAATTTGCCCACCAGCATCACTGTCTTTCAGGCAACCGCTGACGATTTCCCGCTTTACAGCGAGAAGTATCCCTTCACCGACAGACCGGTGTATATCAATAACCGGACATTGTTTGTTTTAGCACAGCGCGGTGACACCTATGCAACGATTGCCAAAGATGTGCAAGACAAAGAAAAAAGAATCAAGAAATATAACAATGTTACAGGAAATACGCGCTTAAAAACAGGACAAGTGGTATATATTGAACGTAAAAGCAAAACGGGAGAAAAAGATTACTATACTGTAAAAAATATGGAAACCCTCCAATATATTTCCCAAGCCACCGCCGTTGACCTGCAGCGTATCTGCCAATACAATCATATAGATGTTAAGAAAACACTCAAAAAAGGCGACATCATCAAACTAAAGAGATAAAAAACAGATGAAAAGGACCATCTACTACTTCAATCCCAAAACACTATCCTTTGAGAAAAAAGAGTTCTCACTCAAAGAGACAGTCAAACGTGTAGTATGGTTCTTGGCCACTGCCGTCTCATTTTCCGCCATCATCATTTGGATATCATTCTATCTTATTGATTCTCCGAAAGAATTGATGTTGCGGCGGGAAAATAATGAACTAAAAAATGAGTTAAAGAAACTCGACCGGCGGATTGACGAACTTACACTCATGAGCAAAGACATTCAAGAAAGGGACGATAAGATATACCGTACCATTTTTGAAACCGACCCCGTGCCTATGAGTGAACGCTATCCTTTTTTAGTTGAAAAAAACGAATACGACAATATTAAGGATGAAGATGTTATTAAAATGCTGAATAACATTCACTTAAAAGCGGATAAACTTTGCATTGAATTAGCCACACAATCCTACTCCTTTGATACCATTGCCAATTTGGTAAACACGAGAAGTGAGATGCTACAATCCATTCCTGCCATCCGTCCGTTGCCCAATATGTATGAAATATCATCGGGCTTTGGCTATCGGTATCATCCTATTTTGAAAGTATTACGCCCCCATACAGGGATTGACATCTCCGCCGCAAAAGGAACGCCGGTACATGCTACCGCCGACGGTGTTGTATCCCGCAAAGAAGCCGGTTCAGGATACGGAATTGCTGTCGTACTCAACCACGGCTACTCCTATCAAACCGTATATGCACACCTCTCCAAAAAATTGGTTAAACCAGGTGAAAGAGTTAAAAGAGGTCAAATAATTGGTTATGTGGGAAATACCGGACTTTCATTCGGGACCCACCTGCACTACGAAGTCATCAAAAACGGGAAACACGTGAACCCTGTCCACTATTTTTTCAATGACATCACTCCCGAAGAGTATGATGCGATCCTCAAAAGTTCCCAGAAAGTTAATCAGGCTCTTTCGTAATTGGAGAAACGTATTTTTTCAATGTTAAATTTCTATTTCAAAAAAAATAATTCTCTCTTTTCTGATTTTATTTCTACCTGATAATTCAAAAATAAATAACTAACAAACTTATTATCAACATATTAACAATAATAAGAAGATTATTTTCAAAATTATTCACAAATAGGTCTTCTGTAACAAAAAAAAATGTATTTTTGCAGTCCGAATTTAAAAAAAATATAGAATAATGAAAAAAGACATTCATCCAAAGGAGTACAGAACGGTTGTTTTTAAAGATATGTCGAACGAAACTGCATTTTTAACTAAATCAACCGTACAAACAAAAGATACAATTGTATGGGAAGATGGTAAAGAATATCCATTAATCAAGTTAGAAATCTCCAACACCTCTCATCCATTCTTCACCGGTAAAATGAAATTGGTGGATACAGCTGGTCGCGTTGATAAATATCGTAGCAAATACGCGAAACATGCTACTCCAAAAGCAGAATAATGAATTAAAGATTTTTGTGCGGAGGCTTTTTTATCTATATAAAAGAGCCTCTTTTTAGTTTAAGGGGGTACAATGAACGTAATATTATTTGATGATTGGCATCGCTATCATTTATTGCCGTTAACATTTACACGTTCGGCGGCAGATATGCGTATCGGTATTTTAACGATCCGCGAAAAATGGGAAAAAGTTTTCCACTGTTCTGCTTCCATTTTAACCGAAGAGTATCTTCAAGCAAAGTATCCGCTTCATTTTGAAAACGACAATTTGTTTATATCCAGTTCATTATTGCCAAATCCAGCTATTATAGAAGCCATCTCCGGACTTTCATTGGGAACAGCATTATACCATCAAAATGAGTTATTGGCTTTTCGTACAACAGCATTGCAAGACAGCAGGGATTTTTACCAGACACATCTGCTTCAGAAAGGTATGCTCCCTTTGGAGAGATGCGAGTATAACGATGATTGTCAAATACTTATACGTCCCTTTCATCTTTTCAAGTACAATGAGTCAGCGATTGCGTATGATTTCAAACTTCTTACCGCAGGAAGAAAATCACAACCTATAGGAAACAGCAATGTCGTCATTGGCGATTCACAGCGTATTTTTGTTGAAGAGGGAGCGGTGGTTACCAATGCCACCCTCAATGCACAAGACGGTTATATCTACATCGGCAAAGATGCAGAAATCATGGAAGGGTGCCGTATTCGTGGAAGTGTGGCCCTTTGCGAGCATGCAACGCTCAAAATGGACGCAAAAATATATGGGGCCACGACAATTGGCCCTCATAGCAAAGTGGGTGGCGAACTGTCCAATGTGATTATTTTTGGGTATAGCAACAAAGCGCACGACGGTTTTTTAGGCAATTCTGTGATTGGCGAATGGTGCAACCTTGGGGCAGATACCAATTCCTCCAACCTCAAAAACAATTACTCTTCAGTCAGATTGTGGAACTACGCCACCTGCACGATGGAAGAGAGTGACGAGCAATTTTGCGGGGTAATTATGGGTGATTACTCCAAGTGTGGAATTTGTACAATGTTTAACACAGGCACTGTCGTAGGCGTAAGCACCTGTTTATATGGCGGCGGGTTCCATCCCAAGCATATCCCATCGTTCTCATTCGGTTCTCCTACAGATGGTTACGTCCCATATCAATTGGATAAGGTTTTTACTACAGCGCAAATTGTCGCCCAACGCAGACACAAAATTTTTGATTCTATTGAACAAAATATCCTTAAAAAGGTTTACGAAATTACCATTCAAACATCTTAACATGAATTATCCCAACAACGATATAATTATGCATGAGTTAATCAATAACGAAGCCAATTTCATTCCTCTATTCTCCAGCGAAGATGAAAAAAGGCTACAGGAAGAAATTGTTCCTGACAGTCTTGCTATTTTACCTCTGCGTAATACGGTATTGTTTCCTGGTATTGTAATCCCCATCACCGTAGGACGGACCAAATCCATCCGCTTGGCGCAGGAATTTGCCCGCACCGACGAACCGATTGGCGTGGTTACTCAAAAAGAGAATGATATTGAAGAACCCACCATCAACGATATTTATAAAGTTGGGACCATGGCCCGAATATTAAAATTCGTGGCAATGCCGGATGGCAGTGTAACGATTATTGTACAAGGAATCAAACGATTTACCATTCTTGATTTGGTTCAAACAGAGCCCTATTATCGCGCTTCTGTTATTGAATATGAATGCAATGATTGCAATCCCAAGACCCAGAATAAAAAGGTGTTCAAGGCTTTGATGGACTCTTTGCGTGATGCAGCAATATCTATGATCAAATTGTCGAATCACCTGCCTAAAGAAGCTATTTTTGCCCTTAAAAACATCGAAAGCCCTACCTTTCTGGTTAATTTCATTACAACGAACCTATCTATAGAAGTTGTTGAAAAACAGAATCTTTTAGAGAATCCTGACATTGAGGATCGTGCAAAGCAAGTGCTTCGTCTCACCAATAAAGAGGTGCAACTATTAGAACTTAAAGCACAAATTCAGAACAAATCGAAGCAGGAAATCGACAAACAGCAAAGAGAGTACTTTTTGAATGAGCAGATCAAAACCATTCAAAAAGAGTTAGGCGACTCTCCGGTAGAACGCACCTGCTCGGAACTCAAGGAAAAAGCCAAAAACAAGAAATGGAGTAAAGAGGTTCAAGAATTATTTGAACGTGAATTAGATAAACTGCAGCGTTCCAACACCATGTCCCCCGACTTCTCCATTCAAGCCAACTATCTGGATCTCATGGTAACATTACCATGGAATGAATACACTGAAGATGATTTCGATTTGACACGTGCACGGAAAGTCTTAGATGAAGCTCACTATGGATTGGAGAAAGTGAAAGAGCGCATCATTGAATATTTTGCTGTTTTGAAGTTAAAAAACGACATGAAATCGCCGATTCTCTGTTTGGTGGGGCCTCCGGGAGTCGGGAAAACCTCTTTGGGCAAATCTATCGCTGATGCATTGAAACGCAAATACATACGGGTTTCGTTGGGCGGATTGCGCGACGAATCAGAAATCCGCGGACATCGAAAAACTTACATTGGGGCTATGCCGGGGCGCATTATCCAAAGTCTGAAAAAGGCAGGCTCTTCCAACCCCGTATTTGTTCTCGATGAAGTGGATAAGGTATTGGGAATGAACGTGCAGGGGGATCCTGCCGCCGCCCTTCTTGAAGTTTTGGATCCAGAACAGAATAATTCATTCTACGACAACTATTTAGAAATAGGATACGACTTATCAAAAGTACTTTTTATTGCCACAGCCAATAGTTTGAACACCATCCCACCTGCCTTGATTGACAGAATGGAAGTAATTGATATTTCGGGGTATTTTATTGAAGAAAAAATCAATATTGCCAAACAGCACTTGATTCCCAAACAACTAAAAGAAAATGGGCTAGAGAAAAAATCCCTTACTTTTAGTGATAAAATTATCGAAAAGATTATTGCCGATTACACCCGTGAATCGGGAGTACGTACTTTGGAAAAACGCATTGCGAAAATTGCCCGTCATCGAGCGGCAACGTATGTGCAAAATGGCAAATTGGAGAAACGAATCACGGCAAAAGACCTTTGTAAAATCTTAGGCAGTCCGATGTTCCAAAGCGAACGTGCCTTAACCAAAAGCATTCGGGGAGTGGCCACCGGCTTGGCATGGACCGCTGTCGGAGGTGAAATACTCTTTATTGAATCA
Organism: Bacteroidales bacterium; assembly: GCA_016290715.1. Lineage (GTDB taxonomy): Bacteria > Bacteroidota > Bacteroidia > Bacteroidales > WCHB1-69 > UBA1756. The sequence goes on along the minus strand of JAEEUY010000094.1, from coordinate 17,775 downwards.
GTGATTAGCGATGGGAAAGGACAACTTACCATGACAGGTAATCTTGGGGATGTGATGAAAGAATCCGCAACGATTGCTTACGAATACCTTAAAGCCCACGCTGAAGATTTTCATATTGACACCCAACTATTCCAAACCAAGAACGTGCATGTGCATGTGCCCGAAGGAGCCACCCCCAAAGACGGTCCTTCCGCAGGAATTACCATCCTCTCTTCCCTCATCTCCTCCTTTACAGGGCGATTGGTCCGTCCTCAAATTGCGATGTCTGGCGAAATTACCCTAAGAGGAAAACTATTCCCCGTTGGCGGTTTGAAAGAAAAAGTTTTAGCCGCCAAACGCGCAGGAATTTACGATATCGTTCTGTCGGATGAAAACAAAAAAGATATTGAAGAAATTGATAAAAAATTCATTGAAAATATGAATTTCCATTATTTCTCTTCAATGCAAGATGCTATCAACTACATAGTTTTGCCTTAATGTTATTAGATAAATTACAAAATTTCCATCTCTATCTTGCCTCCCAATCCCCACGCAGAAAGGAACTTCTCCAGGGTATGGGTATTCATTTTGAAATACTCTCCACCCATGTCCCGGAAGTATATCCCGCAGGACTGCAACCTGAAGAAATCGTTGAATACCTATCCCATTTAAAACTATCTACTATTCAACAAGATAAATATCCAGATAATAGCATTTTCATCGCTTGCGACACGATTGTGGTACTTCATAACCAAATATTGGGCAAACCAAAATCCAAAGAAGAGGCCGTCACAATGTTACAAAACCTTTCGGGAGAGGAGCACACGGTTATGAGCGGTGTTACGGTATTGTCGCCCAAAGGGTTTCAAACTGCCCATAGAAACACCACGGTCAAATTCAGAACGATTTCTGACGAAGAGATCCATTACTATGTCAACCAATACGCTCCTTTAGACAAAGCGGGGGCGTATGGTGTACAAGAATGGATTGGCTATGTAGGGATTGACTATATTGAAGGTTCCTATTATAACGTCATGGGACTACCCACTAAACTTCTATGGGAAATGCTTGAAAAGGCAGTTCAATAGATTATTTGGGATGACTAATTGTCAAAAAATTGTTTTACTTTCGAAAAGAAACTTTTTTCATTTTTGCCGGGTTTCGGTTGAAAATTCTCTGAATTCATCAATTTTTCAATCGTGGCTTTTTCCTCTTTCGAGAGTGTTTTAGGTGTCCACACATTGACATTTACAATCAAATCACCCACATTGTAACTATTGATTTCCGGGAGGCCTTTTCCTTGTAAACGCAGTACTTGTCCGCTTTGGGTTCCAGCGGGAAGTTTCACTTTTGCTTTTCCTTCCAAGAGCGGGATTTCCACTTCAGCACCGAGAGCTGCTTGAGGGAAAGAGATGTAGTAATTCAGGTAGAGATTATTTCCATCCCGTTCAAATAGAGGATGTTCCAGTTCGTTGATAACGACCAACAAATCGCCGTTCACCCCACCATTTTGGGCAGCGCTACCTTTTCCGCGCTCGCGAAGTTGCATTCCCTGCATAACACCTGCTGGAATTTTAATATCCACAATTTCCTCTCCCCGAACAGTACCCGTTCCACGGCAATCAGGGCACTTGTCTTTAATCATTTCTCCCGTACCATGACATTGTGGACAAACGGTTGCCTGTTGGATGATTCCGAACATGCTTCTTTGTTGTTGAATAATTTGTCCTGTACCGTGGCACGTAGAGCAAGTAATAATTGAATTTTTATCTTTGGCACCCGTTCCTCCGCAAGTATGGCAGACTACTTGTTTGGGTATTTTCAATTTTTTGGTGGTTCCTTTAGAAATTTCCTCAAGCGTCAGTTTCACATTCACGCGAATATCCTGACCACGGCGTTTGGCTTTTTGGCCCCTGCCGCCGCCAAAACCGCCGCCGAAAAACTCGCTAAAACCGCCGCCAAAACTACCCCCAAAAATATTGCCAAAATGTTCAAATATAGAACTTAAATCGTTGGCATCAAAGCCACCGCCGCCCGCGGCCCCTTTCAAACCCTCATGACCGAATTGGTCATAACGAGCCTTTTTATCCGGATTGCTCAATACATCATACGCCTCAGCCGCCTCCTTAAATTTCTCTTCCGCTTCCTTGTTTCCCGGATTACGGTCAGGATGAAACTCCATCGCCTTTTTACGATAAGCCCTTTTTATCTCGTCTGGCGTAGAATCTTTGGTTACGCCTAATATTTCATAATAGTCTCTTTTTGTCATATTCAATCCCCTCCTATTTTACTGTCCGACAACAACTTTTGAATAACGGATCACCTTATCCTTTAATTTGTATCCCTTTTGTGTAACGTCAATCACTTTCCCTTTATCTTCTTCCTTTTGTGCAGGGAAATGGGTAATCGCTTCATGATAATCTGTGTTAAAATCTTCACCCAAAGCAGCTATCTCTTGCACATCCATACGTTTCAACATTTGACATAACTTATTATATATCAAGTTAAAACCATCTTTTACCACTTGAATATTCTCTACTTTCTCATTGGCGGCAATCGCCCTCTCAAAATCATCCACAATCGGCAACAGCTCCAAAATCACTTTTTCAGATGCCGTAGATAACAATTCCAACTTCTCTTTATTAGTACGTTTTTTATAATTGTCAAATTCAGAATACAACAATAAGAATTTGTCTTTCAACTCCTTATTCTGTTTTTCCAATTTTTCAATCTCCTCTTTTGCCTTCTCTTCTTTTCTATTTTTTCTGTTGAAGAATGATTTTCCCTCCTCCTTTTCTGCTTTTTTTTCTGTTTTTTCAGCAGCAGATTGCGCATTTTCTTCCTCCAAAGAAGATTCTTCTTTAGACACATTGTCAGTTTGTGGCGTTTTTTGCTCGTCTAATTGCTCTTCAGAAAGAGTCGATGCATTTTCCTTTTCACTCATAATATTTTAGTTTTCAATTATATACAATCAATTTAATATTTCATGCTGTCAAGCCGTTCCTTTTAGATACAAATACTTTGCCAAAAAAAATATTTCTGTCATTATGTCAGCAGATGAAAAGCCGCCGCCCAGCGTTTTTCCAAGATATCTTCCCCTTTTTGTAAATGATACACATTCAAACCCACTTTTTTAGCGCCTTCAATATGGCGAATCGTATCATCAATAAAGAGTGTTTCCTCTGGAATCAGGTTTTGCGCATTCAAGACATAACGGAAAGCCTCTTCACAAGGTTTTCTATAATGAATATGATGCGAGAAATAATCTTTTTCAAACAACTCACTAAAAATATCATACCCGAATTTATGCTGCAAATCCGTCATAAATTGGTCATAATTCAACTGGTTGGTATTGCTAAACAGAAAAAGATGAAAATATTTTTTCAGATTCCAGAGCATCTCCACACGGGCGGAAGGCACATCAATCAAGATTGCATTCCACGCTGTATCAATTTGATAATCAGTCAACGGGATTGGTGAAAGCGAGCGGATATAAGCACGAAAATCCTCAACCGGAATTTTCCCTTCTTCAAAGAGATCAATCACATCCGTTTGATTGGCTTGTGTGTAATAGGTTTCAAAATCAGGAATACCGTATGAGGCAAATTTTTCCACAATATTCTGATAACGAATATCATAGATTACTCCACCCAAATCAAAAATAATATTTTTTATCATATCTGATTTTTAAATGCTTGATAAACTAACAATTTCCCATCATCAAAAGAAACAGTAAAATATTCTCCCAAAGAAACATTAAGAGACCCCTCCCAAAAATGCTTGAATTGGCGGTTTTGCACAGGGTATTGCAGACCCTTGAAGGTAATTTCCGTTTCAGGAGTAAAGCTGAACACCGACACGGGTTGACCTTCAAAACTATCAAAAATAGTAGTTCTGGCAATTGGCGTGAAGACCCCGTAATTGCTCACAGCCACCACATGAAACCCTTCCTCAAGATTCATCAAAATGCTCAAGTTGGCCAAGGCATGATCTTCCCGCAATCCTGTGGCACCCAATACCACCACCTCTTTCCAGCAGTTTTTGCGGCAAATATGAAAAGCCTTGGTCAAATCGTTGTACTCAGTACTTTTGTCGGGCACGTACAGATGTGCAAAATTTCGAATATCCTCTTGGGAGAGGGAATCACCGTCGCCAACAATAACGGTCGGCAATATACCCAACTTCCGCAATGAATGGAACGCGCCATCGCAACACACAATATTTTGGGCATTTTTTAAGGCATCCATAGCCAGCGGATGTGTAGGCATTTCACCATTGGCAACAACCACAGTAGTATATTTATCCAACGAAATAAAACACTTTTTCTGCACTATTTTCCAATAATTTTTAACAAAGTTTTAACAATTAATTCAAAATCCAACCGGAGAGACTGATTTTCGATATATTTCAGATTCAATTCTATTTTCTTAGGCATAATATCCTGAATATAAGTGTATTCAGGGTCATCACTTTGCGCCAGCAACTCACTTTCAGCAATATACTCTATGGAGGCATAATCGGTTAGGCCGGGGCGGACTTTCAGCACGTTGCGTTGATGCTCATTGTAGAGTTGCACATACTTTCTCACTTCCGGACGCGGACCGACGATGCTCATATCCCCTTTAATAATATTAAAGAGTTGGGGCAATTCATCCAATTTGTATTTGCGCAGGAAGTAGCCGATACGTGTTATACGCCGGTCGTTATCGCCCACGGTAAGCAAACCTTTTTTGTCGGTGCCGGCATACATTGTTCTAAATTTCAGCAAATTGAAATCCTTGCTATCTTTTCCGACGCGTTTTTGGACATAAAAGGGATTGCCTTCCGAGTCAATGACAATCAGCAAAGGCAAGATAATCCACACCGGCGCTAACAAAAGGCTGGCGATAAAGCAAATGATGATGTCCAAAAGGCGTTTCATTATTCGTTGTAGCGATATTGATCACGTGCATTTCCTCCCCAATATTCTTCAGGTGTTGTAATATCGGGGTTATAAATCGGGTTAATTCTGCGCACCAGTTTCACTTGCCAAGCAGGATCTTGTGTTTCCCCTATCAAATCGGAATGCAGGAGTTCGTAATTATTGGAGATTAAATCTCTATTATAGAAAATAAATTTCACATTAGTCTGTTTATCAATCACATAATAATGCCATATTTCGTATGGATAGGAAGCAGGGTCAAAAGGTTCGGAAGTAATGTGCGTAGGTGCGCCATAGCGCAAATAGACACGGCCACGATCAGTGCGATAGCCTTTGATAACGGTACTGCCATAATGAGCCTGCACGTATGCCAACTTTTCCTTATACTCATTCCACGCGCCTTCGGGGTCGGAAGGATTCCGTTTCATCCAGAAACTATAAAAATAACGCTGCAGCTGGTCCAAAGGAACCTTTTTCATTCTCTGCAAGAAGAACTCCTGTTCCTGACGGCTGCCAATGGGGTATAACGAAGCAACATCTTCTTGTAGCTGTTTCAGGTCGGTCATCTCTTCCACGAAAGTTTTCTCAATCACCACATCGTCATAATTCTTTAAATCCAACTTCACCGACGGATTACTTCTTTGAAAGAAAACGCTTTCCTGCTGTAACAACACAGAGTCTTTATCCAGCACTTCCACTACAAGATAATAGTTTCCTGAAGCAAGGTGAAAAATATTGAATTGATGCATAAAGAGCAAGGCACTATTAGATACAACATCCTTATACACAATATTTTCTTGCTTTGCCGTGCGATATACTTCAGCAGGAGTAATAGAGCTTTTAATAATCAATTTTTCCCCTTTTCCCACGATTTTTTCCGTATTATAAATTTCAACAGTAAAAGGCAGCGCATATACCGATTGCGGGGCATATTGTTGGAAAAGCGGGGTGACTCCATAACCATATTTTGAGAAGAACCCATGTTCCCCACTTTTATCCATGGTCCGCCACAAAGAGATTTTCGACATGGACACTTTTGTATCATCAAATTGCACCGACACAAAATCAATATAATTAATGGTATCCTTTTGGTAAATATCAATTAAAGTATAGTAAAGGTAATAATCGCCACAAGGAACTTTAACATTCTTAATATCACTAAAATAGGCTTTATTCGTACGCAACGTATCTTCAAACTCATCGCTCAACAAAATATAGTGCAACCGTTGTACAATACTATCGTTTGTTTTATCTGCAATGTCAACTTTGATTTCGATCTCTGAAACATAACGACCTTTTTCATTGGGGTGATACTGTGTCGTTTTACCATCAATCAAAAACATAAATTCTATATAACTCTCCATTTTCTGGGTAGCATAAGCATTCTGGTTGATTAAAGCAGAAAATTGCGCCTTTGCCGCAAACTGCCCAAAAATGAGGACGGATAAAACAAGAAGAATATATTTTTTCATAACAGATTAATTATCAATATTTATTTTCTTTCAAGACCAATAATACAATCGCTACTTGTGTGCGAAATCTGGTCAATAACTTTGACATCGACAATATCACGCGGACTATTCTTGCTCAATTTCGGCAACTTGATTTTTATTTTACCGAAATCGGAAGACACCTTATAGGTTTTTCTGATCACATTTCCATTGGAAGAGGGAAGCGATGTCTCAATAGTAAAAATATTTTCAGTATTTTCAGACCAAAAATAGACCACTACAGATGATTTATTCGTTACTGATTGCGGGGTAAGAAGAGCAACGGGACAAGGACTGTTTTGTTGATTTAAAATATTATACGCAAACAAGAAATCAGGAATTCCGTAGCCGCCATATTCGGTAGGTTTGAAAAAGCCACTTCCGCTTATTCTCAGTGCCTTGATAACATCCAAATTTGATTTTTCGGGGAAAAGTTGCCACAAGCAGGCCACCATTCCCGACAGCAAAGGAGAGGAAAAAGAGGTTCCGTAGGAATAGATCGTTTGTCCGCTTATATCTGCCACGTACGTTTTTGAGCCGACGGCATTGGCATCCGGTTTTACCCGGCCATCGGAAGTAGGTCCCCAAGAGGAGAAGTTGGCATGATTACCATAAATATCGGTAGCTCCGACAGTGAGAACATTTTCGGCATCCGCCGGCGGCGTAATATACTTCCATTTGCTGTTCCCTTCATTTCCGGCGCTCACACAAACCAACATTCCCTTGGAAGCGGCAATATCTGCTGCGATAGAAGCACGACAAGTGTGCCCGTTGAGGTCGTTATAACTGTAGGATTGGGTTTTATCATCAAAGTCATGGTAGCCCAAAGAGGAATTCAGGACATCACAACCCAAACTATCCGCCCATTCCACGGCGGCGACCCAATTATCCACTTCCACCATATTCTCACTACGTTCATCCTCTGTCTTTCCCAAGTAGAAAGAAGCTTTAGGGGCACTTCCTATCATCTCCCCTGGAATATAAGAAGCAATACACGACAACACATTAGTGCCATGGGAACCTGTCGTAAAAACAGACTTTCCTGGCAATACAAAATTCTTCACTCCCAACAACCTGCCCTCATTTCTCAAAGCCTCAAAGTGGGGTATTTCATCTGCATTTTTAAATCCCGCATCCAATACCACCATCAACATCCCTTCGCCACTTGCACCCAAATAATGCAACCATTGCGCATGATTCAAATTCATTTGATGATAGGCATAGCCATAGTCATACGACTTGGGAGACCCCATTTTAGATGGAGACGAAGCAGCTGGTGAATATTGGGAAATAGGATAGTTGAAATCCTCTTTTTCTTTCAATTTAGCCGTTCTCTCACACAAAACAACAAAAGGAAGACGAGTGATTTTCTCAGCAATAAGCGAATCTTCAGAATAGATGGTTATGCCATTGAGCCATTTGGATTTCGTAAGCAGCACCAAGGTGGTATCCAATTCCATCACTTGAGCAACATACGTATCATTCACAGGCAGATCCTGTTCCGTGATGGCGATGTTCCGATAAGCTCTCTTTTCTATGGCTAACGGCGACAAGAACTCTTCCGGACGTTCAATGGAATAGGGCGTATCGTCCTTATCGCTAAACTGAACCCAATATTTTGCTGGAACTTGCGCTATACTAATTGAACAAGCAAACAGTAAAAAAATCAACCAAAAATGTTTTTTCATAATACCCATAAAAAAGTGTGCAAATATCCATATTTTTTTTGAAATAACGAAAGAAAATCACTGTTTTGACAGATGTTTCAATGACAAAAAAATGACTATTTTTGCCTCTTGAAAAAATAACAGAAAATAGTTTCATAGCACAAGGCAATAACCATGAAAAAACTTCTTATTGAAACTTTTGGATGCCAGATGAATGTTGCTGACAGTGAAGTAATTGCATCCATTTTATCTTCAGAATATAGCGTAACTGCCGATGCTCGAGAAGCGGATGTTTGGATGCTTAACACTTGTTCCATTCGCGACAATGCAGAGCAACGGATCCGGAAACATTTGAAAGAGATAGCGGCCTACAAACAGCGCAAGCCGAGTTTGCTTGTAGGCTTGTTAGGCTGTATGGCCGAACGAATCAAGGACCAGCTATTAAAGGAAGAAGAGGTTTTGGATTTTATTGCAGGACCTGATGCTTATCGAACGCTGCCTGATTTGTTAAAGCGGGCGGCGGAAGGCGAAACCGCATACAATGTAACACTTTCTGAAACAGAAACATACGAAAATATCATTCCTCTTCGGTATGCAGCCAATGGCGTTTCGGCCTTTATTTCTATCATGCGTGGGTGCAATAATTTCTGTTCTTATTGTGTTGTTCCCTACACGCGAGGCCGCGAGCGGAGCCGGTCTCCACAAACAATACTTGCCGAAGCCCAACAGTTATTGAAAGACGGATACAAAGAGGTTACTTTATTGGGACAGAATGTCAATTCATATCTTTGGCAGGCGGATGGGAAAACGACCACATTTGCCCAACTGATGGAACAAGTTGCCCTGCTTTCCCCACAATTGCGGGTACGCTTCGCCACCTCACATCCCAAAGACATTTCCGACGAGCTATTGCAAGTTATTGCCCGCTACCCCAATGTTTGTCACTACATTCATCTGCCGGTTCAAGCAGGAAGTAACGAAATGCTGAAGAGAATGAATCGTGTATATACCCGCGAAAAATATTTGGAACGGGTACAAAAAATCAAAGAGCTTATCCCCGATTGTGCCATCTCTACCGACATTATCGCAGGATTTTGTGGCGAAACGGAAGAGAATCATCAAGAAACCCTTTCCCTTATGCGCGAAGTGGGATTCAGCTATGCCTATATGTTTAAATATTCGTGGCGCGACAATACTTTTGCCGCCCGCCACTTTACCGACGACATTCCTGATGAGGTAAAATCGCGACGGCTGGAAGAGATCATAGCTTTGCAAGGCGAGCTCTCGCTCAAAAGCAACCAAGAGGATGTGGGTAAAACGTTTGAAGTACTCATCGAAGGCACCTCCAAACGTTCAACAAACGACCTTTTTGGCCGCAACAGCCAAAACAAAGTGATTGTTTTTCCCTGCTCCACCCACACAAGGGGAGAATATGTACGTGTAAAAGTAAAATCTTGCACGGCCGCTACCCTGATAGGCGAGCTGGTAGAGGAGAATTAAAATTTATTGCTATCTGCCAAACTCATTGCCTTGAAAAAAACGCAACCTTTTGGGCTGCGTTTTTCATTATGCTGTAACAAGAATTAGTTATTCTGTTGTTCTGACTGATGTTCTTCCACCAGTTGTTTGTCGATGAATATACGGCCGCAAGCTTCGCAAACGATAATTTTCTTATGCAAGCGGATATCCAACTGACGTTGGGGCGGAATGGTGCTGAAGCAACCGCCGCAAGCATCACGTTCGATTTGAACGATACCCAAACCATTACGGGCATTTTTACGAATGCGTTCAAAAGCGGTTAAAAGACGGGGTTCAATCTTAGCTCTATATATTTCTGCTTGTTCCAATAAAGCAGCCTCTTCTTTTTCTGTTTCAGCGATGATAGAATCGAGTTCGCCTTTCTTTTGATTTAAAATCTCTGTTAACTCTTTTGATTTTTCCTCTGATTCGCGAATCTCCTCATTTTTGGCCTCTACTGCAATGGTATATTTCCCTTTATTCTTTTCAGACAATTGGATTTCCAATGTTTGGTATTCAATTTCTTTTGACAAGGAATCATATTCACGGTTATTACGAACATTCTGCTGCTGTTCTTCATAACGTTTTATCAAACTTTGAGATTCTGTAATCTTGTTGTTTTCATCCGAAATCTTTCTCTGCAGATTTTCTATTTCATCATTGAATTTGGCGATACGCGTTTTCAAACCTTCTACGGCATCTTCCAAATCACGGACTTCGTTGGGTAATTCTCCACGTTCAAAACGGATATTATCTATTTTGGAGTAAATTTGCTGCAAATAATAAAGCGACAATAACTTTTGCGCAATCGTAATTTCCTCTTGAATTTGATCGGGTGTTTCTTCTTGTTTACGCTCAATAATAACAGGTGCTGCTGATTTTTTCTTTTTAATTTCGGAGGAAACTTGTTCTTCAGTGACTTTCTTTTTAGCCATAATAATATTTATATTATATTGATTATCAATATTATAAAACTTTTATCTGCATCATTTCCTTTTCACAGAAATGAACGGCAAAGTTAGTAAAATTTTCTTTTAATTCGTTGTAAATTATTTCTTTTACAAAATGCTCTGTTTCCAAATGACCGAGGTCGGCAATAATCATGCGATGATCGGCCACATGGAAATCGTGGTATTTGATATCACCAGAGATATAGGCATCTGCACCGGCAGCAATAGCATCACGAATAAAAGAACTCCCACCGCCACCACAAACGGCCACTCTGCGTATTTTCTTATCCTCATCTCCAAAATATTTCAAAACCTTAACCCCCATCGTCTTTTTCACCCACGCAAGGAAAGGAAGGGCTTCCATAGGCTCAACCAAATCACCCACACGCCCCAGACCTATTTCCAGATTAGCAGGATTGGGAGCCAATACGGAGACATTTTGCAAATTCAATTTTTGAGCAAAAAAAGTATTCACTCCTGTTGGCGCACTATCCATATTGGTGTGCATAGCGTACAAAACCATTCTATTTTCCAATGCTTTGCAAATAATACGTCCTACCCTATTGACAGGAGCAACCTGACGGATTCCATTTTTCAACATCAATGGATGATGGGAGATAACCATATTAGCCCCCATTTTCAATGCCTCCTCAATGGTGTAATCCGACATTTCAAAACAAACCAATACCCCCGTTATTTCTTGTTCGGCATTTCCGCACTGCAACCCGCAATTATCAAAATCTTCCTGCCAAGCAAGAGGATATTTCGTTTCTAAAAATTGTATTACTTCCTTGATTTTCATGATAGCGTATTATCTTATATACAGCCAAATACAATGGCGACGATACCCACGATCAAACAATACACGGCAAACCAAATCAGATTGGCTTTTTTCACAAGACTAATCATCCACTTGCAGGCGAGCAACCCCGAAGCATAGGCGGCTATGAAACCACAGATAAGCGAAACAGCAGATATTCCCGTAACATCAGCAGAAAAATCGCCACCCACCAAACTCAGGAAACATTCTCCCAATATCGGGATAATCACCATTAAGAAAGAGAATTGTGCCACTGATTCTTTTTTCACACCGCAAAGCAAGCCTGTGGCGATCGTTGAACCTGAACGGGACAAGCCGGGGAGAACCGCCACCGCCTGCGCCAAACCAATAATAAAAGCTGTCCCATACCCAACCTCCTTATATTCCTTAAACTTCACAAAATGAGTTAAGGCGAGCAGCAAAGCGGTAACCAGCAACATGATTCCCACCAACAAGATCCCCTGTCCGAAAAAGCCCTCCACATAATCTTTGAAAAATATGCCAACGACAAAAACCGGAATCATCGAGATGAGGATTTTGCAAATATATTGCGTTTCTTCATTCCATTTAAATTTAAAAAATTGAGCGAATAGTTGCACTATCTCTCGCCATAGGATGGTAATTGTACTTAAAACCGTAGCAGCATGCACTACAATTTCGAAAGCCACATTTTCAGTAGCTTCGATACCCAAAATCTCTTTACCAATAATTAAATGCCCACTACTGCTAACAGGAAGAAATTCTGTTAATCCTTGGATAAGGCCTAAAATAATTGCTTGTAACCAATCCATTACTATTCGGCTTGGGGCTTGTTAGGGGCTTCTTCCTTTTTAGCTCTTGGGTGATACATAATTGCGAAAATTTCTATCACCAGACCCAACAACATTAAAATAGGAGCCGCCACCATACGCCGGGAACTGAAAATAGCCTCACTAAATTCTGTTGGATTATCCGTGCCGCCACCCATCAAAGTGATGTAACCAATAAACAAAACAACGACTCCGACAACCATGAGTATATAGTTCACCATTCCAAAAAGAGGAATAGATTTTTTTTGTTTTTTGTTTCCGTAAACAGGAGTGCTTTTTTTCTCAGTTTGAATAACTTGTGCCATAATTTATAAATATAATCTGTCTGAATTAATTTTAATGTATTTATTTACAAATAGATGTGAAGATATAACCGTAAAGAGAACACTAAAGATAAAAATGCCTGTAAGAATATAGGCAATCATCGTAACTTGAGACAAATCCACAAATTCCGGAACATAGCAATGGGCTGCATACAAAAGTGCCGCCAAGAGTACAACGGCAATAAATCCGCCCCATGTTCCTTGAACAAAACCTTTGAACACGAAAGGTTTGCGAACAAATCGACGGGTTGCGCCGATGAGTAATAAACTTTTGATATTAAATCGTTTAGAATAAATATTCAAACGCAATGAGTTGGCTATCAGCATTAAAGAGATAAACATAAAGAAAGCGCAGAATCCAAAGACGATCCATTGCACACGCTTAAAGTTATCTTGGATCATCTGCAAAATATAATCGGGATATTCCACATCTTGCACTTGCGGATTCTTCTTGATTTCCTGTGTTACCTTGGCGATGGAGTCAGCACTCGCATATTCCGGCTTAACGGTCAGTACAATAGAGGCATTGATAGGATTCGGGATGACCTCTTCGTAGTTACTTCCGACCGCTTTTTTAGCCTCTTCCGTATTCTCTTTTTGGGAAGATACGCGGGAAGTCTCTACAAAAGGCTGCAATTTTAGCGTTTGCTCATACGCGATAATATCGGCTTCTTTCACATTGGCATCTTGGGAATAGAAGAGTATTTCCATTTCAAATTTCTTTGAAATATCGCGGATAAATTGGGTTGAAAAGAAAGCCAAGAAAACCAAAACGCCAATAAAGAACATCGTTAAAGCTATGGCTACCACAGAGCCGACTGCAGAAAATGCCAGCCGTGCCTTTGTAATTCTGTCAATAGATTCTGGATATTTACCCATTTCGTAAAAATTTAATGAATAAGCCTACCTTTAAGCGTGCAAAGATACATTATCTTTTTCAAATGACAAACAAGAAGCATGTTTTTATTTTTGCGTTCATAAAAACAAAAAAAAGGGAACCCGAAGATTCCCTTTTCATATTCATCAGCAAACGACTATCCACCAATTTGCACGCGTTCAAAAGCAACACAAGTGAGGTTGGCATCTGCTTTTTTCAAAAATTCGGCTACCGACATTTTATTATCGCTAATATATTCTTGTCCGAGCAAAGTAGTCTCTTTATAGAATTTATTCAACTTACCCATGGCAATTTTTTCAACCATATTTTCTGGTTTGCCTTCTTGACGGATAGCTTCTTTAGCGATTTCAAGTTCATGATCGATATCAGCTTGAGGAACAGATTCCGCGTTCAAGTAGCGAGGGCTCATGGCAGCGATTTGCAAAGCCACTTCGTGACCGGCTTCTTCTACTTTTTCGCCAGCGAGGTTAAAGCCAGCCAAAGTAGAGATGTGGTTTCCGTTGTGGTTGTATGCGCAAACATGCGTAGCTTCCAATACCTTATATTCAGGAAGTTCAATTTTTTCACCCGTTCTGCCTGTCATTTCAAGAAGATGTTCAGGAACGGTCATACCGTCGAATGAGTGAGCTAAAAATTCGTCGCGTGTTTTGATATCTTTTGCCATTGCTTCGTTGATCAATTTTTCGCTAAGGGCAACGAAATCAGCATTTTTACCCACGAAGTCGGTTTCGCAACTCAGAACCATCACGTAACCTTTGGTTGCATCAGCATTTACTTTTGCAATCGTACGACCTTCGTTAGCCAAGCGGTCAGCGCGTTTAGCGGCTACTTTTTGACCTTTTTTTCTCAAAATATCAATTGCTTTTTCGAAATCACCTTCGGCTTCTACCAAAGCGTTTTTGCAGTCCATCATACCGATACCGGTAGCGATTTTAAGTCTGTTGACTTCTGCTGCAGAAATTTTTACCATAATGATATGTATTTTAAAAATTTATACTTAATTATAACTATTTTGTAGCGGGTTTGGAAGAGATTTTGGTTCTTTTTCTACGTCCATCGGTAGCTTCGTCGTTAGTAACGTCTTTTACTTTTCTAACGCGGCCACCTTCTTTGGTGTTGGTTTCCACTTCCTCTTCTTCTTCCACCTGAGTGAAGTTTTCACCTTCTTCCGCTTCTTCTTCCACTACATTATTTTCTTTATCGTATTTTCTTTCAGCAAGCCCTTCAGCGATGGCATCACAGATTGCCTTTACGATAACAGAGATGGATTTAGAAGCATCGTCGTTAGCGGGGATAGGGAAATCAACGAGGTTAGGGTTAGAATTGGTATCCACGATAGCAAAAGTAGGGATATTCAAGCGATGAGCTTCTGCTACAGCAATATGTTCTTTCAAAATATCAACGATAAAAACAGCAGCTGGAAGTCTTTGCAAATCTTTGATGGAACCCAAGTTCTTTTCCAATTTTGCTTTTTCACGTTGGATTTGAAGTTTTTCTCTTTTGGAGAGGTTGCTAAATTGAGAACCTTCGATCAGTTTTTCAAGGTCGCTCATTTTTTTAACGGCTTTACGGATGGTGAAGAAGTTGGTTAACATACCGCCAGGCCAACGTTCCGTTACGTATGGCATTTCTACAGATTTAACTAATTCTGCTACCGTATCTTTGGCTTGTTTTTTAGTGGCAACGAATAAGATTTTTCTGCCAGATTTAGCGATTTGTTTTGCAGCGGCACATGCTTCGTCCAATTTTTCTACAGTTCTATGCAAGTCAATGATATGAATACCATTTTTTTCCATAAAAATGTAAGGAGCCATTTTAGGGTTCCATTTTCTTTTCAAGTGACCAAAGTGGCACCCTGCGTCTAATAATTGTTCAAAAGTTACGTTTGTCATTTTTTTATTTGTTTACATTCTTAAAATCAATTGTTAAGTAGTTCCGAAGAAGTCTCAACAATTTCGATACTAAACTATAATTTCCTTTTATTAAATCCCGAATACTAACGTTTGCTGAATTGGAATCTTTTACGGGCTTTAGGTTGACCAGGTTTTTTACGTTCAACCATACGTGGGTCACGGCGGAGCAAGCCTTTTACTTTCAACGCTGGACGCACATCCGGGAACATTTCCACCAAAGCTCTTGAGATAGCCAGACTGAGCGCTTCAGCTTGCCCGGAGATACCACCGCCATCAAGATTCACTTTGATATCGTATTGACCTTCTGCGTTAGCAATTTGAAGAGGTTGTACCACAACATATTGTGTTGTAGCCAATGGGAAATATTCTTTATAATCACGGCCGTTAATCGTGATTTGACCGCTTCCTTTTTTCATATAAATTCTTGCGACAGCGGTTTTTCTTCTTCCGAGTGTATTAATAACTTCCATTTTTACTATTTAATTTCGTTAATGTTAATCATTTTGGGTTGTTGTCCTTCGTGTGGATGTTCAGGACCTGCGTAAACATAAAGGTTACGATATAATTTATCTCCTAATCTGTTTTTAGGGAGCATGCCTCTAATCGCGTGTTCAAGAATACCGATAGGATTTTTCTTCAACACTTCTTTGGGCGTTCTGAAACGTTGTCCACCTGGATAACCGGTATGTCTGGTATAGACTTTATCCTCCATCTTATTACCCGTGAATCTGATTTTTTCTGCGTTGATAATAATAACATTATCCCCACAATCGAAATGAGGGGTATAATAAGTCTTGGTTTTACCGCGCAAAATACGTGCCACAACGGTAGCCAAACGACCTACTACAGCATTTTCTGCATCAACGACAACCCATTCTTTCTTGACGATTTTTTCGTTAGCCGAAATTGTTTTGTAACTTAATGTGTTCATTTTCAATTTTTAATTGTGAGACGCATCTTCACCCATACGCCTCGAATTTTTAATTTTTTTTACCTTTTCTAACCAAAAGATAATAATCGGTTTTCGGGCGGCAAAAGTACAAAAAAAATCTTTGTAAAATAATCTTGCACAAATATTTTTTTTCAACTGTAAAAAATTGATTCTTAAAGCAGTATCATTTATTATTTGACAGAAGTGCTCCGCTATTTTTTTTACACAAAAAAAAATGGGAGAAACGACCTTGCGATTTTCCTCCCATCATCCTATTTTACTAGATATAAACTATTCTATCACTTGCACTTCCATTCCGTCTTTCAATTTGGTATAGCCTACCACCACAACCATATCCCCATCTTCTACGCCAGAAATAAGTTCATACTTATCTCCCATACGTCGGCCCAACTCAACTTTTTTGTATGCAACCTTCCCATCCTTATATATATATACAAAACGATCCCCCGAACCTTGTTGCTTAATGATGGCGTTATCAGGAACCACCACATGTTTCACAGTGCCATAATTCATAGTAACCCGAGCATACATTCCCGGACGCACTTTCCCGTTGGCATTAGGCAAACTCACCTCTACCGGAAACGTATGGGTACGAGCATCAATGGTCGGATAGACCAACGTAACTTTACCATTAAATTCTTCTCCATCAAACACTTCCAATCTAACCTTCGCACTCATCCCCGCTTTCACTTTCGTAAATTGGTTTTCAGAAACATTGATATTCATTTTAACAGGGGAAATCTGCTGGATTTGCAAAACCGGATTGCCCGTATATATGTCGCCGCTATCGTAATTACGCATCGTTACCACTCCTGTCAGCGGGCTTAACAATTGCGTATTGGTCAATAAATTCTGATAAGAGGTGCGGGTAACCTCCAGTTGCGTTTTCTGTGCGTCCCACTCGGCTTTTGAAACTCCACCAACCTTATACAACTCATCTATACGTTTAAAATTAACTTCCAAATTATCCAATTGGGTTTTGGTCTGTGTCAGATTACTGGCATCCATCTGCACCAGTTTCTGTCCTTGTTTTACCCGATCGCCCACTTCCACAAAAATCTTTTCGATGCGGCCGGCAATGGTCGGGGCAATATTGTTCACCGCTTCCGCCTGAACGATGGCAGTGTATTCATATAATTGTTCAACATCCTGAGCTTCAACCTGTTCAACTTTAATTTTTGGTTTTTCCTCTACATTTTTAACTTCTGCATTTTCTTGTTTTTTATTACAGGAAACCACCATCAAAGTCATCAACACAAAAAATAATCCCACTTGTAACTTTCTCATTTCCATTACTTTTTACTTATATATTTACTTTACTCATTTCCTAAAACCGAATCAAGTTCTGCTTTGGCAGTCAGAAAATTATATACCGATTGATTGTATAACAATCGGGATTGGGTAAGTGCCAATTCAGCTGAATTCAAATCCAACCATGTAGCCATTCCAACCTCGAACTGCTTTTTTACAATATTGTATGCCCTGTCGGCTTGCATCATCGTTTCCTTATTGGAAGCCAGATCCTCGATAGCCTT